>NZ_JBISHB010000040.1:0-161564 GCF_045064175.1 Pseudoalteromonas sp. Ld20 | reverse complement strand
GATTTTACACAGCTGTAAGCGATAAGCTTAAAGTTGTAAGAAGACAATTATCAGCATTTTCAAATTTTAGTTAGTGCGTAGAGATACGAACTGACACCCAATTTGCTTGGTGACAATAGCGTTTTGGACCCACCTGATCCCATGCCGAACTCAGTAGTGAAACGAAACAGCGCCGATGATAGTGTAGCATTTGTTATGTGAAAGTAGGTCATCGCCAGGCTCCAAATAAAGAAAGCCCGACTCACTGAGTCGGGCTTTTTTACGTTTGCAGGAAAGTGAAAAAGCGAGCAAGGTGCAAGGTGGCCAGTGTCGCTCAGGCGTTCACCTGAAAGCAACACACCCCCATATATCGGTTGTCGCGATAAATCACGACCTACATCGTACTGAGTGAACTCAAATAGTGTGTGTAATACCAATCTGCATAAATATTTGAACAATTTAACGAATTAAATCACGCTATAACCCAGTTAGCTCTTTATTTAACTCGCTAGGGTGGTTAAATATTTAAGTCGATTGGTATTACATCCAAGGTGTTTATTTTAGAATGTTGCTCGTACGCTAAGCGCAAAGCGTCGATCAGTCGTGAAGTTTAATGCTTGCGTTCTTGTTCCGGCTTGATCCATCTGGTATTGAGTTTTGGTTTCAGTTTCAAGCAAGTTACTTGCTTCAATACCAACTTTCCAGTGATCATTAATCGTGTAGTAGAAGCTGGCATCCATCATGCCAGATGCCTCAGCATAAGCTGGAACATATTCTTCTGACTCACGTAAAGTAAGTAAATACTCAGAGCGCCAAGTATAAGCAAGGCGGAATGAAATATTTTCGTACTCATACATACCAATAATATTCATGTTTTGATCTGAGTAACCCTGTAATGGTAAACCACTAAATACACGAAAGGTGTTTCTAGTATCTGCAATTGGATTACCGTTTTCATCAAAACCTAAAGTACCTTCTGAAATATTATTAGGATCTTCTAAACCATTTTGATCGATATAAGTGTAGTTAAATTGTAAGCCTAAACCACTGAATGCGCCTGGTAACATGTCATAGAATTGAGAGTATGAAAACTCAGCTCCACGGATTGTGCCTGATCCTGTATTGTCTGGCCCATACGCAGATACATCGTACTCCTCACCATTAAAATTAACATCAAGATCAAATGATTTATTACGAATAATATTATCTAATTTCTTATAAAATAAGCCCACAGTGATATAACCAGCAGGTGCGAAGTACCATTCTGTGGTTAGATCAGTATTAATAGATGTTTCAGGCTCTAAGTTTGGATTGCCTGATAGTGCGGTGAGTTCTATATTATCAAGTCCAACAATGGGGTTGTTTATTTCATCAGAGTCCGCGCCAGGGGTTTGTAAACGACGAGTATAGTCTAGATTGAGAATGCTAATATTACGGGCATCAACTAAGCTTGGGTAAAATAGCGCTTTTGAAGCGCCGAAACGAACAACGACATCTTCAGAGACACCAAAGCTTATATTCAGGCTAGGTAAAATAGTGCTGTAATCAGTACCTTCAACGGTACTTAACTGAGACTCACCTGTAGCAATATCATAGTAACGTTTATATTCAGGCTGTTGCATAACAGCATTAAGAGATGTTCCTGGATCGCCGCGTTTGATAGTTGCAGGCTGTACAAATGCTCCTGTGGATTCCAATTGATAATTGACGTAGCGTAAACCAATGTTACCTACAATTGGTATATCTTGTGCAATAAAATCAAAATCACCGCGCACGTAAAGTTCGTTACGCTTTTCATTTGTTGAACTAATGTTATGTGCTGCATATGGGCCTTCGACCCGATTTGGCTTGTCTGTATAAGGAACGTAAGTACCACTACAAACGCCATTATTAGCGGCGCTATTTGTTGCGTTGTGCCACCCATCTTTACAACCTTGACGTAATGAGTTTGCGTAGTTTTTGACTAACTCCATGCGTGGAAATAAGAAGTTATTTACATCGCCTTGTAACACTTGACCATTGTAGTAATCAGAAAAATCAACACGTTCAAATAGTTCTGGTCTATTTATAGCTGATGCAGCATTTCTATCATCTTGGATCCAAGGAGTACCAATGGCAGACCAACCCTCGTAGGCGGTGTCTCGTACTGTTAGGTCTTTGTCTGAAAGATATAAACCTGCTTTAATATTGGTAAATACGCCATCAAGCTCATAATTCAGATCTAATTTAAAACTATCAGCTTTTGCAGTATTGTGTTCTTTTTGCTCCATACCACTGCCTAAGAATAAATTAGGTACGGGTCCATTCCAATCTTCGTTAGGTGACCAGCCAGCGGTCATAATATTATCGCTTAAAAACTCTACTGTTGGTCGAGAGCCTCTCATATCGAGAAAGTATGGGGATACTACATGAACATGGTTGCCGCGTGTCTGACCAGACATACTATAATTATTTAAAAATTTTTCTGAACTTATATGCTGATAGTCAAATTCAACGGTTAAACGGTCAATGGGCTTTATCGTTAGATTGAATGAGGTATCCTTCACTGTGTTTTCGTTTTGATTCCAACGACTGCGATAGAAAAAGGGAGTCTCAGGGCTGACACCCAGTGCGATACCTGAGGTTACGAATCCATTATCAGTTATTAAAGGATGGCCACTAGCTGTATCGTCCATCCAGTTTTGTGATGATCCCATAAAGCTTTTAAAGCCTTGTGCTGCTTGACCTATTTGACGTTCATTCCACTCAAGTGATGCTTTTGAATTGATGTGTTCTAGTGTAACCACAACAGTGTCATCACTACTTGCCCATTGCAGGGATGATGTGAAACCTGTTCGTTTACGGTCGTTGGTCGCTGTACTCATATGTATTGCTGCTGGCACATGCCAGACACTGCCTTCTGGTTGGCCTGGTAAGGCCGGACCATCTACAGGTGAGCTAGGATCAACGCCTGTAATTCCACCCCACTGATCGGTTGTTGGTAAAAATGAATCGCCACGAGAATGGAAGTTTCCTATACCTACACCATCACCTCGGGTTTTATATTCAGATTTTGATCCTGCAATTAAAAAACCAAATTTACCCATATCTGTTTCCCAGTTATCAGAAAACAATGCGGAGAATGAAGGAGTCGTTTCATCACGGAAGTCGCTGTAGTTTGCTTTTGCATTAAAAGAGATTAATTGTTCTGTAGAATCAAATGGTTTACGAGTAATGAGGTTTACAGTACCTGCAACACCACCGGATATAAGATCAGCCGTTTGATTTTTAACTACTTCTATCGCACCTAGTAGTTCCGCAGGAAAGTCTTCATAACTTAAACCACCAGAAGGGTTTGCACTAAATGCATCACGGCCGTTAACTTCTGAACGAACGCGATCCAGCCCGCGTATAAGTACACCAGTCCCTTCATCTGCATAGTGTTTAGGATCATCTGAAGAAGCGAACCTTTCGATTGTTACACCCGGCACACGTTGCAGAGCTTCGGTAACTGATTTATCGGGGAGGGCACCAATATCTGATGCTGTGATGACATCTTTTACTGTATCAGCATAGCGTTTTAAATTTTGAGCGCTAAATATGCTTCCTCGGATCCCAGATACTTCAATTACTTCGATAGAGTCCTGCTTTTTCCCTGTGATGACATCGCTGTCATTTTGTGGCGCTGTTTGACCCAAAACTAATAGTGGGCACAACCCGAGGATCGCACATGAAACCGCTAGGCTAAGTGAAGTACGTTTTGTATGTTTATTATTACTGTTGATGACTATTTTAGACATGGTTTTATCTCTTTTTTGCTTTTTATAACCAGTGTAGCCTTGTTCAGACAAAGGACTTACAAAGCTATTTTATTATCGACATTACGGCCCAATATGCCAAATTCATTCGCTACTTCTAATAACCTATTATTTTTAATAAAGCATAAAAAGTAACAGTTATTTAAAGTGTAACTGTTACTTTTTAACATAAAGTGCGAAAAAGTAAACATTTTTGGATTAAATTCTTTTTTATAGTGATTAAGTATTGGGTTTATCAATAACGGATATAGCAAGAGATCCTGCATTATAATTTTGGGGGGAGTAAGATAATTATAATTTTGCTTTATGCGGCAAACATTCAGCTGGCCAATTTACGTAATTAGCCAAGAGCTAGCCAAATTCCTACGCCAATCATTAAACTACCAGCTATTGCATTCATCCATTTTATATTATCGCCTGTATTTAAAAATAGGCGTAAACTTTTACCGCCACTTGCATAGGCAATCATACAAATAAACTCGCTGACCATAATGACAGCAACGAGAATACATAGTTGAGGTGCTATCGCCTTGTTGATGCTTATAAAAGGAGGAAGCAGAGAAATCATAAAAGCCCAGCCTTTAGGGTTTGCTATGGCAGTTATAAAACCTTGCATGAATAGGGCTTTATGACTTGCTTCGGCACGCTTTTCATCAACTACAGTAAGTTTAGCTTTTGCAAGCCACATGCTAATACCGATATAGATTAGGTAAGCACCACCAATCCACTTCAAAATAGCGAATATATTGGGGTAGTTAAGCATAATGCTCGCGACCCCCAAGACTGCAGCCACGGCGACAAGTGCGACACCTAAAACCTCACCATACATCATCCACATTGTTTTGCGTACGCCAATACTCATTCCGAGTGTCATTGCTAAAGTCATGCACATACCTGGCGTGATAGAGACAAAGAAGAAGGTGGGAATAAAAACAGCGAGAATAGCAAAATCAAACATGTTAACTACTTGTAGAATATATTTACGCAAACAATACCAGTTAGTTGTTAGATTAACCACGCTATTTTAACTACCTATTCTTTGATTAAGACAATAGTAAAGCTTGGTAGTAACGTATTTATAATATTGTATTTTAAAATATATTTTTGCTTTGTTGAGTGCTTTGATTTAGGATCAAAAAAGTTTAAATCAAAGAACCAATCACCTGTGTCTAGATTACTAATTGCCATTGCCTCTATTTTTTTGTGTTTTACAGCGACTGCAGTTGAAGTCACTGATCTATATCAAGATGTGCTAAAAGTCACTGATAAATCTCGCGATGCGAGGTTAAGCGCCAGTCGTAAAGCGTTACTTAATGTATTAGTGAAAGTCAGTGGTGACCCTCAAGCGGATCAAAACCCACTCGCGCAGCAACGTAACAAAGACATTTCAGAGTACATGCTTAAATTTGAATACGATGAAAAAGCAGACGGTGAGCTCAATTTAGTTGTTAAGTTTGAAGCAAATAAAATTAATGCACTTGTTAAAGAGCTTGATTTACCGTTATGGGGAACTCGTCGTCCACTGATTGCTATTTGGCTTGCGATAGAAGATAACTGGCGTCGAGAACTTGTTACACAAGAAAGCTATCCGCAGTTAGAAAAATTAATCTATAGCACAGCATCTCGCCGAGGTTTACCCGTTGTAGTACCATTACTTGATTTACAAGATCGTGCATTGGTTGGTATACCTGAAGTATGGGGAAATTTCTCAGAGCCTGTGGAGCAAGCATCAAGTCGATATAGTGCTGAGCGAAGCATCACAGCACGGTTATACAAGCAACTTGACAGCGAAAGTTGGGTTCTAGATTGGCGTTTTACCAATGATGAACTTTTTGAAGAAAATAGACTAACAGGTGATAAGCAACAAACAATCGCTCTAATGATTGATAGCTTAGTTGCAGGCTTAGCTGATGAATATGCAGTGGACCCAAACTTACTTGGACAAGTAACTCAAGCTGCATTCGAATTAAAAGGTGCAAATAGCTTTGTTGATATTGAGCTTGCTAAACGTAGATTACAAAGTTTAAGTGTTGTTACGCAAGTGACAATTAGCGCTCGAACACCTGATGCTGTTCACTTTACGATCAGCCATACAGGCAATATGAGCGATTTACAAAAAGCGCTGAAACTTGATCGCGCTTTTGAAGCATTTGTCGACCCTCGTACATTTTATTCTGTTGTTAAAGATAATTTAGAATATCAATGGATTGGCTTATAATGCAGGCAATGGAGCCAGTGCAAATGGCCTTGCCGGTTACATTGCCGGATGATGAAACGTTTGCATCATATTTTGGTGGTGAAAACTCCCTTGAAGTGAGCCATTTAAAAAATGCGTTTAAGAGTTTAGCAACTACCTTCCAATATACATATTTATGTGGTTTAGGAGATTCGGGTAAATCACATTTGTTGTATGCAACGTGTATTCATGCACAAGAACATGGCTTATCAACCATGTTACTATCGATGCGAGAAGTAATTGATTTTGGGCCTATGGTACTCGATGGCTTAGATGCACTTGATGTACTATGTATTGATGATGTACATCTAGTAGCAGGAAACGATGCGTGGGAAAAAGCGCTATTTAATTTTTTCAATCGTTTTAATGAGCCAGGTAAATGTTTGGTCGTTACTGCGGACTTGTTACCTGATATGCTCAATATCAGCTTACCTGATCTTGAGTCGCGGCTAAAATGGGGCACGACTTTTCAAATTCGCTCCATGAGTGATGATGATAAAGCAGAAGCCTTAGTTAAACGCGCGAATATGCGGGGGTTAGAATTGAGCGATGAATGTGCGCGATTTTTATTAACACGCTTAAGTCGTGATATGCGCGCACTACTTGATGTACTTGATAAACTCGATCATGCATCGATGGCCGCACAACGAAAATTGACCATACCTTTCATTAAATCCACGCTACATCTCTAAATTCTCCTGCAAAACAGCCTAAGTTCCCATTTTGCTTATGCAGAATGGGAAAGAATTCAATAAGATTGGTTTAAGGTCTAGAATCTAGTCCTTGCTTTCAGTTATCATTAGCTATTACCAGAGCGTGTTTACCTTTCAGGATTGAAATTTGTTCAACCTAGAGGCGTTTTAATTGCGATGCGAGGACTGCAACATAGTAATTCTATGTAAAGTTTGAGTAACAGTAAAAAAACGCCTTTAGGCAGAACCCGACGGGCAGCGTATGTTTGGTTTTTTTGCAATGTTATTGCACTATTTTGTAGGAAACTACACGACATGTGCTCTGCCTTAACTAAAAATCAACGACTCAGCTGAAAAATTAATCTCGAAAAGTCAGCACGCTCTAAAGCAATCACCTCTGTGAAAGATCAGGTATCGAATGAACTTAGAAAATATATTAGCGCAAGCACTTGAGGCGGTCGCCAGTGCCAATGAAATAGCGCAGCTTGAAGACATCAGGGTTAATTACCTTGGTAAAAAAGGCGAAATCACGAACTTATTAAAAACCCTTGGTAAAATTGCTCCTGAAGAACGTAAAGAAGCGGGCCAAGTAATTAATCAAGCCAAACAAGACGTACAAGTTGCGATTAACGAAAAGCGCGAGTTACTTGCAAGTAAAGCACTTGAAGAAAAACTAGCCGCTGAAACAATTGACGTAACTTTACCGGGGCGTGTAATGCCAACAGGTGGATTACACCCAGTAACTCGTACAATTGAACGCATTGAGAGCTTTTTTGGTGAGCTTGGTTTTGAAGTTAAATCAGGCCCTGAAGTTGAAGATGATTTTCATAACTTTGACGCGCTAAATATTCCAGAGCATCACCCAGCGCGTGCGGATCACGATACCTTTTACTTTAATCCAAAATTAGTTTTACGTACGCAAACCAGTGGTGTGCAAATCCGCACTATGGAAACAGAGCAACCGCCGCTTCGTATTATTTCACCAGGGCGTGTATATCGTAATGATTACGATCAAACCCACACGCCTATGTTCCATCAGGTTGAAGGCCTAATGGTTGATACAGATGTAAGCTTCACAGAGCTTAAAGGCATTTTGCACGATTTCTTACGTAACTTCTTTGAAGAAGACATGGAAATTCGTTTTCGACCTTCATTTTTCCCATTCACAGAACCTTCAGCTGAAGTAGACGTAATGGGCAAAGACGGTAAATGGTTAGAAGTACTAGGTTGCGGAATGGTTCACCCTAATGTACTTAAATCTGTGGGCATTGACCCAGAAAAATACACAGGTTTTGCCTTCGGTATGGGCGTTGAACGCTTAACCATGCTGCGCTATGGTGTAAACGATTTACGTGCGTTTTTCGAAAACGATTTAAAATTCCTTAATCAGTTCCGTTAAGAGTGAAAATATAACATGAAATTTAGTGAAAAGTGGTTAAGAGAGTGGGTTAACCCTGCAATTGACACGCAGGCTCTTTCGGAACAGTTATCGATGGCCGGCCTTGAAGTAGATGGCGTAGAACCTGCAGCAGCGCAGTTTACCGGTGTTGTTGTTGGTGAAGTGGTTAAATGTGGCCAGCACCCAGATGCAGATAAACTACGCGTAACAAAAATCAATGTCGGTGGTGATGAGCTACTAGATATTGTATGTGGCGCGCCAAACTGCCGCTTAGGTATTAAAGTTGCGGTTGCGATGGTAGGTGCTGTTTTACCAGGTGATTTTAAAATTAAAAAAGCCAAGCTTCGTGGTCAACCTTCTCACGGTATGCTGTGTGCGTTCGTTGAGTTAGGGATTAGCGAGGAAGGCGATGGCATCATGGAATTACCAAGTGATGCGCCTATTGGCACCGATTTACGAGAATACTTAAGCCTTGATGATAACATCATTGATGTTGATTTAACGCCTAACCGTGGTGATTGCTTAGGCATTAAAGGTATTGCGCGTGAAGTAGGCGTACTTAATAGCATCGACGTCAAAGCGTTAGAAATTCCAGCAGTGACGCCAACAATTGATGACAAAATATCAATTGAGCTAGTAAACGAAGAAGCATGTCCACGTTATTTAGGCCGTGTGATCAAAGACATTAACCTAGACGCAGAAACACCGCTGTGGATGGTTGAAAAGCTTCGTCGCAGTGGCGTACGTTCAATCGACCCCGTAGTTGATGTAACTAACTATGTGTTACTTGAACTTGGTCACCCAATGCATGCGTTTGATTTGAGCGCTATTGAAGGCGGTATCAAAGTACGCAGCGCTAATGCAGGTGAAGAGCTCGTTTTATTAGATGGTAATACCGCTAAACTAAACGAATCAACATTAGTTATTGCCGATCATAACAAAGCATTGGCAATTGCGGGTATTTTTGGTGGCGAGCAATCTGGCGTGACAGATAAAACGTCTGATATCTTATTAGAAAGCGCATTTTTTAATCCTGTTGCAATAGCTGGGCAAGCCCGTAGTTACGGTTTACACACAGATGCATCGCATCGTTATGAACGTGGAGTTGATTTTGCGCTACAACATGATGCAATGGAACGTGCAACTGCGTTGTTACTTGAGATTGTCGGTGGTGAAGCTGGTCCTGTAGTGGAAGCGGTAGCTGCAGATAAACTACCTAAAGTGACAGAAGTTCGTCTTCGCCGGGCGCGTTTAGACCGTGTTATTGGCCACCACATTGAAGACGCCAAGGTAACGGATATTCTTACTCGTTTAGGTCTAGATGTAAAAGTTGAAAATGAAAGCTGGAGTGCAGATGTACCAAGTTATCGTTTTGATATTCGCATTGAAGAAGACTTAATCGAAGAAGTTGCCCGTGTATATGGTTACAACAGTATTCCAAATGTTGCGCCAACGGCTAAACTAAAAATGACAACTCATAACGAGGCAACTATTGCGGTTAATAAATTTCGCAATACTTTAGTGACTCGAGGTTATCAAGAAGCAATCACTTACAGCTTTGTTGACCCTAAAGCACAAGCTATTTTACACCCAGACAGCGACGCGCTTATTTTACCACACCCAATTTCGATAGAAATGTCGGCAATGCGTGTCAGTCTGATGCCAGGTTTACTTGCGTCAGTCATGTATAACCAAAACCGTCAGCAACCGCGTATTCGTTTATTTGAGCATGGTCTTAAATTTTTACGTGACGAAAATGCAGAGAATGGCGTAAACCAAGTAGCAGTTATCGGTGGTGCGATTACCGGCCTTGCTCATGGTGAACATTGGGTTGAAGAAAAACGCACTGTTGATTTTTATGACCTAAAAGGTGACGTTGAAGCATTACTTTCATTAACTAATGATATAACACGTTTTGAAATCAAAGCTGAGCAATCGGATGGCTTACATCCTGGTCAATCTGCAGTGATTTATGTTGACGGTAAAAAGGTTGGTTTCTTTGGTGCAGTTCATCCGCAAGTACAAAAATCGTTAGATATTAATAATGCGACTTATGTGTTTGAAATAGAAATGTCAGCCATTGAGAAAAGAAATTTACCAGAGGCAGTAGGGGTATCTAAGTTCCCTTCAAACCGCCGCGACATCGCTATTTTAGTGGAAGATCAGGTGAAATCTGGCGACATTTTATCAGTGATAGAAAAAGTTGGCGGAAATCAATTGGTTGACCTAAACTTATTCGATGTGTATAAGGGCAAAGGTATTGAGCCAAATTACAAGAGTTTGGCGATTGCTCTAACACTGCAAGCGGTTGATAGAACACTCGAAGAGAAAGATATCAATCTAGTAGTTGATAACGTGGTGGCCGCACTGGCCGAACAGTTTAATGCATCGTTGAGGGACTAGATATGGCGCTTACTAAAGCCGACATAGCTGAACACCTATTTGAAAAATTGGGGATCAATAAAAAGGATGCCAAAGATTTAGTTGAAGCGTTTTTTGAAGAAATCCGCTCAGCGCTTGAAAAAGGCGAGCAGGTTAAGCTCTCTGGATTTGGTAACTTTGATCTTCGTGACAAGAAAGAAAGGCCTGGCCGTAACCCGAAAACAGGGGGAAGACATTCCTATTTCGGCGCGACGAGTTGTGACTTTCCGACCGGGTCAAAAGCTCAAAACCCGTGTTGAAGTTGGCACGGGCAAATAGATTAAAAAAGGCAGCGCAAGCTGCCTTTTTCTTTTGTCTTAATTTATATTATAAATTGATTAAAGTACGATTCAAAAATCACGTGGTGATACAAACTGTCCAGTCTGAATGCTCTCAAAAGTTTGCTCCGCTAAAGAGTCTAGACTATTTAAACTTTTCCCTGATGCTGTAAGCTGATGCTCAATTGACATTATATCAATATTTGTTATCCCAGAAAGCTGTGCAATTTTAGCAAACGTATAAGCGTGCTTAAATTTTTCATGCTTATTGAATAAACTCACAAGCGTTGTGTAAATTTCAGGGTTGGGGATTTGATCGGGCTTATTCAGCTCTAGAGTCTTGTAGAGCAGATCAATCGTTTTTTCTTCATCAAATTTAATATAATACGTTGCTAAAAAAAACTGCATCTCAGCATCTTCAGTCACACTGGGTTGATCTTCGATGGTTAATAACTTTGTTAATGCTGATTGATCATTATTGCGAGACCAATGATAATAAAGTAACCCTGGGTGATTGGTATTTTTGGTATCTTGAAAAATTCGCGTTATTTCTTTAATACTGGTTAAGTGGCCTTCCACTCGGGAAGTGGTTTTTTCTTTTAGTTTAATATGTTCAATTTTTGCGGCTAACGACACACATTGTTCGTATTTTTCAAACCCTTTTAATAACGCGTATTTATTTTCATCAGTGGGTTCTTTGTATTCATGGTAGCGCGCCATAATCACATCTGCTCGCTGTTCTTTACAATGACTATCTTTATTTAAATCATTACATAGCCCAGGAGTATCTTTACACACTTGGGCAAGTGTTAATGGTTCTTCACAGCCTGTTAACGCCAATAAACTTAGTAATATGCTTGCTCTTAGTAACATTTTTTAGCCTCTACATCATCTCTAATATGATTCTAGCGTAATGAATTGATCTCTAACAGTGGAGAATAAAGTTAGTTTAAATTAGAATAGCTGTGCCCAATAGGATGCATTGCTCTCAAAACTCAATATATCCTTATGGCTATCCGTTCAAAAATTGTTTAATTAGGTAAATAAAATGACCTCATCTCACGAGTTAGAATACACAAATAGTTGGCAAGAACGCCAAGATTATGCTGAAAGCATGCAACCTATCATTGGTAAGCTTTACCGTAATCGCGGTATTGAAATCGCTGTATATGGCCGTCCTCTCGTAAATGCCAGTACTATTGAGATTATTAAATCTCACAAAACTGTTGCCCAGTTTGAAGGCACTAAACTACGTTTACGTGAAAGCTTTCCGTTTCTTGAAGCTATCGCTAAAATGGATTTAAACTCAGCACGTATCGATATCGGTAAGCTTGCATACGGTTATTTATATAATGATGCAGCTAAAGGTCGTTCAGTTGAAGAATACTTAAATGATGAACTTGCTGAAATCATCAACTCACAAGCAAAAGAGCCGCGTGATGTTGTTTTATACGGTTTTGGTCGTATCGGTCGTTTACTCGCTCGTTTACTAATTGAAAAATCAGGTCCTTACGCTGATTTACGTTTACGTGCAATTGTTGTGCGTGGCGGTAAAGATGGCGACCTTGAAAAGCGTGCAAGCTTATTGCGTCGTGATTCAATTCATGGTCCTTTTAATGGTTCGATTACCATTGATAAAGAACGTAATGCAATTAAAGCAAATGGTAGCTACATTCAAGTTATCTATGCTAACTCACCAAGTGAAGTTGATTATACTGCGTACGGCATTGATAACGCACTTATCGTTGATAATACGGGTATCTGGAAAGATGAAGCAGGCCTTGGTCAACATTTAGAGTGTAAAGGCGCTACAAAAGTATTATTAACAGCACCAGCTAAAGGTAATATCAAAAACATCGTATACGGTGTTAATAACCAAGATATTCTACCTGAAGATAAAATTGTGTGTGCGGCCAGCTGTACAACCAATGCAATTACACCAACATTAAAAGCGTTAAACGATAAGTTTGGTATCAACAATGGCCATGTTGAAACTGTACACTCGTACACCAATGACCAAAACTTAATAGATAACTATCATAAAGCAGACCGCCGTGGTCGTGCCGCAGCGCTTAATATGGTAATTACTGAGACTGGCGCAGCAAAAGCCGTTTCAAAAGCACTACCGGAGCTAGAAGGCAAGTTAACAGGTAATGCAATCCGTGTTCCTACACCAAACGTATCATTAGCTATTTTGAACTTAAACCTAGCGACCAGCACCACGGTTGAAGAGTTAAACTCGTTCTTACGCCATGCTGCGCTTCATTCAGATTTACGCGATCAAATTGATTACACAGCGTCTACTGAAATTGTATCTACTGACTTAGTAGGTAGTCGTTATGCCGGTGTTGTAGATTCAACAGCAACAATTGTTGATGACAACCGTATTGTACTTTACGTTTGGTACGATAATGAGTTTGGTTATAGCTGCCAAGTTGTACGTTGTATGCGTGATATGGCAGAGGTTTCATTCCCAAGTTTGCCACGTTAAGTAATTACAGTCGTTAATTCATATTGAGCCAGCATTTGCTGGCTTTTTTAGTCATGAATGTTTTTTCAAAACCAAAGCCATGTGGTAGGCTGTATCTAGTTTGCTACATTTTAATAACAAAGCGTCTTTAACATGAAGGCGTTGTTGAATTTCTAATCTAACGCATTATTTGTTAGGAATTAATTTTTTAATCTATAGGTTTATTTAAATGAAAATCACCAGTAATTTTGACAGTGGTAATATCAAGGTCATTGCCGCGACCGATCCACTTAATATTCAACTTGAGATCAATAAAGATCATCAATCTGATTTTTTTCAGTGGTTCCATTTCCGTCTTGAAACAACGCCTTTTCAAAGCCATAAACTGCATATTAATAATTTAGAAAACTCAGCTTACCCAGATGGTTGGGATGGTTACCAAGCTGTTGCATCGTACGATCGCCAAACATGGTTTCGTGTACCTTCAAGTTATGCTGATGGCACATTATCTTTTGAAATTGAACCTGAGTGTGGCAGCGTCTACTTTGCTTACTTTGCACCATATAGCTACGAGCGTCATTTAGATTTACTTTCGTGGGCGCAAAGTCAAGAAGCATGTCAGCTGGAAACATTAGGCGAAACACTGGATGGCCGTGACATGAGTGTCTTGCGCATTGGTGGAGAGAGTGACGAAAACAAAAAAACGATTTGGATCACTGCACGTCAACACCCAGGCGAAACAATGGCCGAATGGTTTGTAGAAGGGATTTTACATAAGTTATTAGATGATGAAGACCCACATGCAGCTGCATTGTTATCAAAAGCGGTTTTTTACATCGTACCAAACATGAACCCAGACGGAAGCGCACGCGGTCATTTGCGCACTAATGCCAAAGGCGTTAACTTAAACCGTGAATGGCAAACACCAAGCATGGAAAATAGCCCTGAGGTGTATTTAGTGCTTAATAAAATGCGCGAGACCGGCTTAGACATGCATTTAGATATTCATGGTGATGAAGCAATACCGTATAACTTTGTTGCAGGAAGCGAAGGTATTCCAGCGTACGATGCACGCTTAAAAGATTTAGAAGATAGCTTTAAAGCGGCATTGCTTGTTGTGACACCTGAGTTTCAAGATGTGCACGGCTACCCGAAAGATGAGCCTGGACAGGCAAACTTAACGGTAGGATCAGCTGCTGTTGCACAAGAGTTCAATGCGCTTGCTTACACCGTAGAAATGCCATTTAAAGATAACGATGATTTACCTGATCCAGATTATGGCTGGTCAGATCGTCGCTCATATCAATTTGGTCAAGATACTTTAGCGGCAATTGTTAATGTTGTTGATAAATTAAGATAGAGTAAACTTGAATTAGGGCATCGTTTATTGATGCCTTAATGTTCAAAAATATCAAAAATTAATAGATAACAATCGTAGAGTATTTAGGCTAATATTTATTATATCAAAGGGACACTCAGAGGACTCTTCCTCATCTCTTTCTATAAAAGGTAGCGGATTCTGGGCAATAAAGAACAGAATATCGTTAAACAATAATAAAAAATAATAGAGGATATCCATGGAAGCTTTTGTAAGCGCTGTTAACGGCGTTGTTTGGAGTAATGCACTCATCTACCTATGTTTAGGCGCTGGCCTATTCTATTCAATATTAACCCGGTTTGCTCAAGTTAGGCATTTTAAAGAAATGTGTAAATTGCTGTTTAGCCCTAACACATCTGATACCGGTATTTCATCGTTTCAAGCATTAGCCGTGTCATTATCTGGGCGAGTTGGAGTTGGTAATATTGCCGGTGTTGCTGCCGCGATTGGCTTTGGTGGACCTGGCGCTATCTTTTGGATGTGGGTTGTGGCCTTTTTAGGTGCCAGCACTGCATTTGCAGAATCAACATTAGGGCAAATTTATAAAACAGAAGAGGATGGCCAATATCGTGGTGGCCCAGCTTATTATTTTGACCGTTGTTTAGGCCAAAAGTGGCTGGCTATTTTATTTGCCGTATCGGCAATTATTGCCTGTGGTGTTTTTCTACCTGGCGTACAGGCAAATGCCGTTGGTAACGCGTTTACCCAAGTATTTGGCGAAGGTACAATGGTCAGCACTAGTTTTGGTGACGTTGGTAGTTTTAAGCTGGTTGCATTAGCGATTATTCTTATTGTGCTTGCTTTTATCATCTTCGGTGGCATTAAACGTATTGCAAACTTTACCCAAATTGTCGTGCCTTTGATGGCATTGGGATACATTGTTTTAGCGTTGATTGTAGTGTTTTTAAACATTGATAAAGTACCTGGAATATTTGCTTTAATTATTAGTGATGCCTTTACAGCACAGGCTGGCTTTGGTGCTGCTATCGCCTGGGGTGTAAAACGCGGTATTTATTCTAACGAAGCTGGGCAAGGTACGGGGCCACACGCTGCTGCTGCCGCAGAAGTTGACCACCCAGCTCAGCAAGGGTTAGTACAAGCGTTTTCTGTTTATGTAGATACACTTTTTGTTTGTACAGCAACAGCTTTAATGATTTTAATAACACAGCAATACAATGTAGTGGGTGAACTACCTGCAGGGCAGTTTATCGTACAAAATGTTGATGCTGCGACAGAGATAGGTTCAGCAGCGTTTACCCAAATGGCGTTATTTAGTGTATTTGGTAGTTTTGGTCAAGCGTTTGTTGGTATCGCATTGTTTTTCTTCGCATTCACAACAATATTAGCGTATTACTTTATTGCAGAAACTAATGTTGCGTATTTAAATCGCTACTTTAAAGGTGCAATCCCACTGGTATTAGTGAAGCTAGTGATTATGTTTATGGTGTCGTATGGCATGGTTAATAACGCGGGCTATATATGGACCATTGGTGATATAGGTGTTGGCTTAATGGCGTGGATTAATATCTTGGGTATTTTGGCAATATTTTTCGTGGCGAAGCCGGCTTTATTATGTTTACGTGATTTTGAAGACCAGAAGAAAGCGGGTGGAGCTATCAATTTTGATCCAGTTAAACTCGGTATCAAAAATGCGACTTTTTGGGAAAAACGTTTAGCTAAACAGCAGCAAGACGATAAATCATAGACACTGATAATTTAGCGTGATTTGTTTGTTGAAATAAATGTCTAGGCAATGACTGCAATTGAAAAAAGACAACGACAAATAAAACACGTACAATAAAGGGCGCCGCAAGGCGCCTTTTTTATGCGTAGATTTTTATGCGAAGTATGGAGAGAGATATGGCGATTGTTCGTTGTCCTAGTTGTAATAAGTCAATATCCGATAAACACCAGCAGTGCCCTCACTGTGAGAATAATGTAGCTGAGCTTGATGGCGAACAACGCCAGCAGCTGGCACGCGAAAAACGAATTCAAAAACAACAAATGTTTATGAATTATTCTTTTTTTGCACTGTTCATATTTTTAGGTGGATTCTTTAGTTTATACTTTTTACATCCAGAACCCGAAACCCCACAGTGGTACGCATGCACGGCAGCCATTGCTATCGGTTGTATTTGGTATTTAATAAATCGCGTTATCTTAGTGACTCTTAAAAAGAAAAAATGACATGAACATCGACAATCTCGTAAAAACAATTACCCCAGAATTATTTGAACGATTACAATATGGTGCCGCAACAGGCAAGTGGCCTGATGGTACAGTACTAAGTGATGAGCAAAAAGCGCAAACAGTCCAGTTAGTCATGCTTTATCAAGCAAAAGTAGCCCAATCTAATGAGCAATTTACCATTGGCTCAAATGGTGAAATGGTGCAAAAAACAAAAGCACAATTGCAAAAAGAATTCACCGCAGACAACGAAATAGCAAGGTTTAGTGAAAATGATCTTTAAACACCTTTTTACCCCGAAATGGAAGCACCCAAAGCAGCAAGTACGTCTAGATGCAATTGAAAAGCTAGATGTAGAACGTGATGCAACAATTTTAAATACATTGGCACTAGATGATAGTTCCGCAGAAATCCGCAAAAAAGCCTTAAATAAAGTCAATGATTTAGTGTTGTGGTGGAAAGCGTACAAGCAAGACCAAAGCTTAAAAGAGTTAGCTGAACAGCATATTTCAAGTGCAGTATTAAACGCCGAAAGTACGCTCGACACGCAGATTAAAAATGAATACATTGAACGTTTCGCACCAGTAAAAACACTTGAAAAACTCGCCTTTGCCGAGAAAGAATTACAAGTAAGAGTTAAATTACTAAAGCGCTTATCAAATCCTAAGCTGATAGAAAAAGCCTTTAAAGAAGGCGGCAACGAATTGCAATTGCAGTTAACGGAATTAGTTATAAATCATCAATTGACAAAAAGCTTAGTAAAGCATGCTCACGGTGAGGCACACACGCTACTACAGACACATCTTGATAATGAACGTTTAGCATCTGTTATGCCTGGTCAAGTGCAAAATGACACGCGTGTAGTGCTCGCTAAACTTAATGCATTGCGTGAAAAGCAAGACTATGGCGTTGTGTGTGAACAAAAAGAGTCACTTATAGCACAATGGCAAGCGATAGAGCTAACATGGTTAAACCCAGAGCAAATTGCAATACTAGAAGAAAAATATCAGTCATTGACGGCTAAATTGAATGTGCATTTAGCTTTATTAAAAGATCAGCATGATCAACAGCAAGCGATTTTAGCGCAAAAACAGCGCGAAGTTTTAGCATTGGCAAATCTTGAAGCACTTAGTGAAGAAATTGAAAATGCACTGCAGCTTGGTCTTGAAACACCAGAACAAATTCAACAAGACTGGCTTGATGCAAAAGTTGAGCAAGCACAAGCGGTGATAGCACAAAGCAATCTTTCAAATAGCGAGCATAAAACAAAAGTGGTTGCTAAGTTACAGCAATTATTTAAACAAGTTAGCCAATTACCAGCACTAAGCCAAGCGATCAGTGATTATAGAGTGGCATTAACAGCCCTGAGTGATTTGAGCACTGAAGTTGATAAAACAAATTTTGATGCCGCGACTGCGCAGTTTGAGCAAGCATTTAAAGCGGCCAATGCGCCACTTAAGCAATTACCTGTATCATTACAAGCGCCTTTTAAAGCGCAACTTAAAGAGCAAAAGTTACAATGGCAGCAAGGTATTGCGCAATTAAGTAATGAATTAACAAAAAACCAGCAGCAGGCGAGCCGAAAAGCGCGCGATGTTAAACGTCTAATTGAGCAAGGCCGTTTTAATGTGGCATTTGGTGTGTTTAAAGGTTTTACGGAGCTTTATGACAGCTTAACACCGGGTTTTCAGGCGCAGCTTGAAAAGCTTAAAGCGGAACTTGAGCAGCAGTTAGCAGATGCTAAAGATTGGCAAAAGTATGCTTCAGCGCCAAAACGTGAAGAACTGTTAGCTGAATTAACGAGTTTGTTAGAGCAGCCATGCACAGACCCAAAAGCCCGTGCAAATGAGGTTAAGGTTTTTCGCCGTCGTTGGAATGAGCTAGGGCGTTTAGACACTGAGCAAGAGGAACAACAAGGTAAAGAGTTTGATGACATGATTGAGCAATTATTTGCACCATGTCGCGAATACTTTGCACTGCAAGAACAACAGCGTGAAGCAACTAAGCTTGAACGTGAAGCAATCATTAATCAAATGCAAGCACTTGCGCAGGCAGACACCAGCGGCACTGAATTTGATTGGAAAGAGTTTGAAAGCCAATATAACCGCATTAATAAAGTCTGGCGCAATGCCGGTAATGTTGAGCCAAAAGTATACCGTGCATTACAAACACAATATAAAGCGCAACAGCAGCAAGTATTTAATGCACTAAATGCATTTCATAAAGGCAATGCGGCTGCAAAAAATGAGTTAGTTGAGCAAGCGCAGCAGTTATCAGTCAGCGATGATTTAGCGACGGCTTGTCAACAATTAAAAGAACTGCAACAGCAATGGCAGGGAATTGGTTTTGCAGGCGTAAAAGCTGAAAATGCTTTATGGCAAAAATTTCGTCAATTTAATGATTTAACCTTTGCTAAACGCAGTGATGAGTTTGCGCAGCATAAAGAGCAACAAGCAGCGGATAACGCAGTTGTTGCGGCGCAAATTATTGAACTAGAAGAAGCTTTACCAGCAGTGACTCAAAAAGCACAGTTGCTAGATTTGCGCACTAAAGTAACCGCACTACAAAGTAGTAAAGAGTTAGGAAACCGCATTAAAAAATTATTGGCTAACATAGATGGCAAATTAGCGATCCTGACTGAACAAGCTGCTAAAGCTGATTTTAGTGCGCTATTTACGGCACTTGAAAATCAGCAAGTTATCCCTGCTCAATGGCAAGGTAACGCAGATACGCATTTAACAGCTGCGCAATTATTAGTGAGAATGGAAATTCTTGCCAATATGGCAAGCCCTGATGGCTCATCTCGTATGGCTGAACAAGTTGCCATGCTTGATGATAAGCATCGTGGCGAACAAGCTGATTTGCACTATTATTTAAAGCAGCTATTAGCGCTCAGTCAAGGTTCAGTTGACAGTGACACACTAGCACGCTTAAAAACGGTTTTTAGCGTTTAGTGGCTAAATGCGTTAAAGAATAAAAAAGCCGCCGTTGTGCGGCTTTTATTTTTTTATCCTCGAAAAGGAAAAATCATGAAGTATATTGTATTAATTGCCTGTTTATTTCTCAGTGCATGTAACACGACCCAAGGAGTCTCGTTTTATTCATTTACTAGCAGCGAAATTGAGTCAGCACTGAATCAACAGCTTCCTAAACTCAGTGAAAAAGTGCGTTTAATGGGCTTACCAGTGCAATTTGATGTGAACGATTTAAGCGTTAATGTTGGCCCCAATAATCGCGACGTAGTGATACTTGGGGCTGATTCAAGTGCTGTCATTAATGCGTTTGCACTTAAGTATCCGGTACGTTTAAAGTTGCAAATTGAAGGTGCGCCATTTTACGATAGCGAGAAAAAAGCAGTTTTTTTACGTGACATAAAATTGCTTGATTCAACCATTGATGCAGGTGGTTTTAAAGGTAATCTAGCCGTTTTAAATGATGAGGCCATGAATGTCATTAATAGTTTTTTAGCTGTAAATCCAGTGTATAAGTTAAACATGAATGATCCAAAAGTCGCGTTATTAAGCAAATTACCTTTAGATATGAAAGTCGTTGAAGGTGCAATTAAGCTAGTGCCTCATATGTAAAAACACGAGATTAACTAATCTGAACTCGGATTATAGTATAAAAAAGCCCTGATCATCAGGGCTTTTTAGTGTACTTAAAAGTAGGAGAATTAACCTATGCTTGCATAAAAACAGCCAAAGCCGGGCAGGGTTAACGTGTTTTTATTTACAGTACCGTTATGATGATTAAGCTCACTATGAGGTGTGATATTAATATGGTCAATCTCATAGCTTGTGGTGCTTTGTGCGAGGTTAAATATACAAAGCATAGTTTGACCTGCAAAGCGACGGTAAAAGGCGAGCAGTGGCTCAGGGGTATCGATAAATTCAATATCACCCTCAAGTAATACGGCCTGTGTTTTACGCCATGCCATAAAGTGACGAAATGCATTTAAAATCGAATGTTGATCGCTCTCTTGCTCACTTACATTTTGGTTTTTATGCTGCTCATCAACGGGTAACCAAGGCTTAGTGGTTGAAAAGCCGGCTTGCTTGCAGTTATTGTTGTGCCACGGCATTGGTGTACGACAGCCATCACGCCCTTTAAAGTTTGGCCAAAAAGTAATGCCATATGGGTCTTGTAAATCTTCAAAGGCAACGCTTGCTTCGCCTAAACCAAGTTCTTCACCTTGATACATGCACACACTACCACGAAGTGACGCCAGTAAAGCACTAAGCATCTTACATTGCTGTGGATTTACCTCGCCATTGGCACCCCAACGACTTGCTACACGCTCTACGTCGTGGTTGCTAAATGCCCAGCACGGCCAGCCTTGTGTCATGCGCTCTTCAAGTGTTTTGACGGTAGTACGAATGTACTCACTGCTGTAATCATTCGTGAGTAGTTCAAAACTGTAACCCATATGTAGTTTGTCGCCACCCGCGGTGTATTCAGCCATTGTCGCCAGTGAATCTTCAGATGAAATTTCGCCCAAAGACACAGTCCCAGGGTATTTGTCTAATAGGGTACGAATATCTTGCATAAAGCTGATATTTTCAGGTTGGGTATTGTTGTAATGATGGTATTGAAATGCATACGGATTATCTTCACTAAAACCACGACCTTGACGTTTTTCAGGTGGCTTTGCAGGATTATCGCGCAGCTGTGCATCATGATAGCAAAAGTTAATTGCATCTAGTCGAAACCCATCCACCCCTTTTTTAAGCCAAAACTCCACGTTGTCGAGTACTGCTTGACGTACATCGGGGTTATGAAAGTTTAAGTCGGGTTGTTCTGTAAAAAAATTATGTAAATAATATTGACCCCGACGTGGCTCCCACTGCCAAGCAGGGCCACCAAAAATAGATAACCAGTTGTTTGGTTGCGTACCGTCGGGTTTAGAGTCAGACCATACATACCAATCCGACTTATCGTTAGTTTTGTTTTCGCGACTATCTAAAAACCACTGGTGTTGATCTGATGTATGACTTAAAACTTGGTCAATTATGATTTTTATATCACGCTGGTGAGCGTGTGCTATCAGCTCATCAAAGTCATTAAGATCGCCAAACAGGGGGTCAACATCACGATAGTCACTAATATCATAGCCAAAATCTTTCATTGGCGATTTGAAAAAAGGAGAGATCCAAATAGCATCAACGCCAAGACTTTTAATATAGTCAATGCGAGCAATGATCCCTTTTAAATCACCAATTCCATCGCCATTGGTATCTTGAAAGCTGCGAGGATATACCTGATAAATAACCGCACCTTTATACCATTGCTGTTGAGCCATGCTTTTCTCCATCGTGACATCAATACCTTAAAAACGTTGGTCGCTTTATAGCTAAAATTTTTTAAGGCGTGTTGTTTTCGTCAATCTTATTTTATGGGTAGGGTTAACTACGCCACGTTATTTTTGAAAAGCATACGTGAAGGCTTAGATACTGTAAAAAGCCTGCATACGTATGCATGCTAAATAGATTATTCTACAGTGCACAGATGCGAGTAATATCAGCATTAAATAACGTAGAACAAGCATCGTTTTAATTATTACCAATTAATATGTTAAAAAAGTTAACATGTTATAAAGTCCATTATGGTGCGGCTTTCATTGACTTTGTATTGTGTTGGTGCAAATGATTATTGGTCTTACCAATTGCCAGGGGTGATATACAATGCCACAACTAATAATTGAAATTGATAGTTACTTGTATTTTAGAGTGTTATAAGTCAGTTAGTTTTGAATTTACTTATTTAGTATTATGAAATTTGTTTTAGTGCTTATTGCACCAACATATTTATTTTTTACCTCTATAAAAACAAGGTGTTGCCAGTATCCTTGTGAAATTTTTGTTAAAAGTGATGGTTTTATTCTACTGTGAATACGTATGCATAAAGTTGTTAATAAAATAAAGCGGGCGTTAATATTCATCCTGACAACAAAATCAGCCAGCGAATAACGGTGCTTCTATCACAAGCCTGTTATTACGCTGGTAATAAATAATATGGGTAACGGGAAAACATCATGTCTATGTTCAAACCAAGTATATTAACAATTGCACTTGCGACCGCAGGTATTAGCAGTTTCGCTTCACACGCACAAGATGAGCAGCAAGCAGCAAAGAATGACGTTGAAGTCATCGAAGTGAAAGGTTTTCGTGGCAGCGTTGTTGAATCAATCAATACAAAGCGTTTTTCATCAGAAGTGGTTGAATCTATTTCTGCAGAAGATATTGGTAAATTACCTGATTCATCAATCGCAGAGTCAATTGCACGCCTGCCGGGCCTGACTGCACAACGCCTAGACGGACGTGCAAGCCGTGTGAGTGTGCGTGGTTTTAGCGAAAATGAAAGTGCAACAACGTTTAATGGCCGTGAGCAAGTGTCTATTGGTGACAACCGTGGCGTTGAGTTTGACCTTTACCCATCAGAAATAATGAGCGGTGTAACCGTCTATAAAACACCAAGCGCAAGTTTAGACGCTGAAGGTATTGCCGGTGTAATTGATATGCAAACCGTAAAGCCTTTAAGTAAAGGCGAGCGTGTGATCATGTTCAATGGTCAATTAGAGCAAACGGGTTTTGAAAAGTTAAACCCTGACGGCGATGACCAAGGTTTCCGTGGTACGGTTTCGTACATAGACCAATTTGCAGATGACACTATCGGTGTTGCATTTGCATACAATAAAATGAGTTCACCTAATCAAGAAAAACGTTGGAACTCTTGGGGTTACCCTGATTACAGTATTTCTGAAAATAAACTTAAAGACGACACAACTGTTGGCCCATATAACCCTATTTTAGGTGGCGCAAAGCCGTTTGTACGTTCGTCCACTCTTGAGCGCGATTCAGCTATGTTGGTAATTGAAGCTGCGCCCACTGATCGCTTGAATATGACATTTGATGCACTTTATGTTGATTTTTCAGATGAAAAAATACTTCGCGGTATTGAAGTACCCTTTGGTTGGGGACAAGGTAAAATACGCTCTGGTTCAGAAGTTGTTGATACAAATTCCGACTTTATCACCAGTGCTGTAACCCAAGGCCAACGTGTTGTTGTACGTAATGACTATGAAGAACGTAATGCAGAACTAACTCAATTTGGTTTTAATACAAAATATGATATCGATGATTCATGGTCTGTGGAATTTGATGCCAGTCGCTCAGAAGTAGAACGCCAAATTTGGAGTATCGAAAGCTATTCTGGTACTGGTCGAGGTGATGCAAATGGCATAGCTGATAACATTGGATACGTATTTGATGGCGGTAACACAGGCGCGCAATTTTCACATGAACTAGATTACAGCGATTATGATTTAATTCAATTAGGTGGCCCATTATCATGGGGTGGAAGTGCCGCACTTAATGACAAATATGGATTAAAAGACACGCCATACCAAAATACAGCACAAGATGGCTTTATTAATGCACCAGAAATTAACGACGAATTAAGTACATTAAAACTTGCTGCCAGCAAAGCACTTGAAAGTGAATATTTTAGCAACGTAAGCTTTGGTATTTCATATCGTGACCGCGAAAAGAGCAAAGTGTCAGAAGGTTACTTCATGACATTAAAAGGCTTCTCGCTGTCAAACCCGGGTATGTTGTCTATTCCTGAACAATACCGCCAAGGTACAGCAAGCCTTGATTTTATCGGTATGGGCAATATGGTCGCCTATGACACTAACGGTCTAGTGAACGATGGCTACTATGATTTATTACAAGAGAGCTTAACGGACCAAAAACACAAAACACAATCGTGGGCAGTACAAGAAGAAGTTATTGCGGTATTTGCACAACTGGATATCAATGCAGAGTTAGGCTCAATTCCTGTAACAGGTAATATTGGTGCGCGTTATGTGCAAACTGATCAATCATCACAAGGGTCTGCTGCAAACACGATTGATGGCTTAGTTGTTGTTTCGCCAACGGATGTAAGTCATGACTATAGCCATTTTTTACCAAGTATTAATTTAGCGTTTAGGATTGACGAAGACCAAACCATTCGTTTTGGTGCTGCAAAAACTATTTCACGTGCTCGCTTAGATGAAATGAATGCATCTATTAGTGCGTCTTATAGTGAACAACAAAATAATGATGGAAACAACTGGAATATTTCAGGCGGTAACCCTTTACTAGAACCAAAAGAAGCAACAGGGTTTGATTTAAGTTACGAAAATTACTTTAATGCAGAAGGTTACTTTGCCGCAGCTTTCTTCTACAAAGATATTACGCAATGGATATTCGATGGTAATTACGAAGTTGATATGACCGGAGTTGCTGATCCAGCAACAGGTGAAATACCTGCTAATTCAACAGGCTCTGGATCAGGAAAAATAAACGGTGGTGAAGGTAATTTATGGGGTTATGAACTATCTCTTGCATTGCCATTTAATATATTTCACCCTTCGCTTGACGGCTTTGGTTTAATTGCCAGCCATACCGCAGTAGAGCAAGATATTACTGATCAAAAGGGTAATGAATATGAATTACCAGGCTTATCAGATCAAATTGACAGCCTAACGGCTTATTATGAGCGTAATGGCTTCCAAGCGCGTACTAGCATGCGTAAACGCAGTGATTTTAAAGGCGATGTTTACGGCCTAGGCTTTGCAACTACACAGGTTGATATTAAAGGCGAAACCATTTTTGATGCGCAAATTGGTTATGACTTTACTGAAGCAGGCATAGAAAGCTTAGACGGGCTAAGCGTGACTTTCCAAGTGCAAAATATTACTGAAGAACCCTTTGTGTCATTACAAGGTAGTAGTGATTTACAAGTACGTGATTACCAAGATTACGGTCGTACGTTCTTACTTGGCTTTAGTTACAAGCTATAACATTCTTTAGCGTTTAAAGGCCCTTGTAATTTGTTTTACAAGGGCTTTTTTATATCGCTAAGCTACACTGAAAAAAGATCATAACGGTGGAAAAGAGAATGCAACAGCAAAAAATAAAACAGGTCATTATTGCCGGTGGTGGTAGCGCAGGGTGGATCACAGCGTCGTTATTGAATAAAGTGCTTGGTAAAGTGATAGAGATCACACTGATTGAGTCGGATCAAATAGGCACTGTTGGTGTAGGCGAGGCCAGCATTCCGCCCATTCAGCATCTTAATGGCGCACTGGGGATTCGAGAAAGTGAGTTTATTAAAGCAACCCAAGCAACGATTAAGCTTGGTATTGAATTTGAAAACTGGCGCGAACAAAATCATAAATACATGCACGCCTTTGGTGATATTGGCAAAGACTTTCCGTTTTGTGAGTTTTACAACTTTTGGCTAAAAGCCAAGCAACAAGGCAACGCGACTGACTTTTGGGATTTTTCGCTTAACTACCAAGCTGCAAAGCAGCATAAGTTTACCCACTTACAACACATTCCTAATACTCAACTTACCGGCTTAAATTACGCCTATCATTTTGATGCCACACTGTACGGTGAGTTTTTAAAAGAGCTGGCCATATCACGGGGCGTTAAACGTATTGAAGGCAAAATTGCTCATGTTAAGCAATGTACTGAGAGCGGCTTTGTAACAGCACTTGAGCTTTCAGGCGGACAAATAATAAACGGTGACTTATTTATAGATTGCACTGGCTTAAGTGCATTACTAATTGAAAAGACCCTCAACACAGGCTTTGAAGACTGGTCACATTGGCTACCTTGCGATAGTGCTATAGCGGTGCAGACTAAAAGCACAGCCGATCCCGTGCCTTACACTCGCTCTATCGCCCGTGATGCGGGTTGGCAATGGCAAATACCACTACAGCACCGTGTTGGCAATGGCTTAGTCTATTCAAGTCGTCACTTAACTGATGAACAAGCCAAGCAACAACTGTTTGATAACATTGCTGGTGAACCAATCACAGAGCCTCGCGTTATTCGCTTTAAAACAGGGCGCAGGCGCAAACAGTGGCATAAAAATGTGGTAGCCATTGGCTTATCAAGTGGCTTTTTAGAGCCATTAGAATCGACTAGTATTCATTTGATCCAAACCGCTGTTATTCGTTTAATTAAACTCTTTGCGCATAACAACATTGAGCAATCATTGGTTGATACGTTTAATCAGCAAAGCCAAACCGAAATCGAACGTATCCGCGATTTTATTATTTTGCATTATAAACTTACTGATCGCACCGACAGCGCATTTTGGCGTCAGTGTAAGCAAATGAGCATTCCCAAATCACTGCAAACCAAAATTGATTTATTTAAAGACACAGGCAAAATTATACGCCAAGACGATGAGCTATTTGCAGAGGTTGCGTGGCAGCAAGTAATGATAGGCCAAGGGCTTAAAGCGCAAGACTATAACCCATTAGCCGATGCGCTCAATGATGAACAATTAGCAGAGTTATTTACAAATCTAAAAACGCTGATCAGCACCACGGTAAAGCAATTACCAACGCATAATGAGTTTTTAGCGAGGATAAAAAGTAATTAATATGAAATCACTCATTCAGATTTTTTTAGTAAGCGCACTTTTAACTACGTGCATAAACGTTAATGCAATGACGGCATCACCACAAAGCTGGTGGGTTGGTATGCAAACTAATTCATTGCAAATTATGCTTCATGAACAAAACGTTGCTAAGCATCAATGGCAATTAATGCCATACTCTGGCGTAAATTTACACAACATAATAAAAACAGATAACCCAAATTACGCCTTTTTAAACCTTGAAATAAGCCCAAGTGCAAAGCCGGGTACGTTAGTGTTTAATAGTGCTGCGGGCGGGCGTTTTGAATATTCATTAAATGCGCGCAAAGCCAATAGCAGTAAACGACGTGGTTTTGATAGTAGCGACACACTTTATTTAATTAATCCCGATCGTTTTGCCAATGGCGACAGCACTAACGACAGCGTAAAAGGCATGTTAGAGGCTGCAAACCCAATTGAGCGAGGCGGGCGTCATGGTGGTGATATACAAGGGGTAATTGATGCGTTGCCATACTTACAAAAACTGGGTGTAACTCAACTTTGGCTAACGCCGCCGCTTGAGAACAACATGCCAAGTTATTCGTATCATGGCTATGCTATTACTGATTTTTACAAAATAGACCCGCGTATGGGTTCCAATGCACTTTATAGGGAACTGGCAGCGAAAGCCAAGCAACACGGCATCGGCTTGGTAATGGATTTAGTGCTTAATCACTTTGGCTCTGAACACGTATGGATGAAAGACAAACCCACTGCTGATTGGATCAATTTTAATGGCGATTTTGCAAATGGAAAACATGCAACCAGCCATGCAAGACAAACCATTCAAGATCCCCACGCCAGCGACTTTGATAAACGCCAGTTTAGTGATGGCTGGTTTGTTGCCACCATGCCTGATCTAAACCAACGCCAGCCATTATTGGCAAACTACCTTATTCAAAATGCCATTTGGTGGATTGAGTACGCTGATTTAAGCGGTATTCGAGTAGATACCTACTCATACTCTGACAAAGCCTTTTTAGCTAACTGGACCAAAGCAATCATGACCGAGTACCCACAGTTTAATATTGTGGGTGAAGAATGGACGTCAAACCCCGCGATTGCTTCATACTGGCAAGCAGGCAAAGTAAATAATGATGGTTATACGTCAAGCTTACCCAGTGTGATGGACTTTTCATTGCAAGAATCACTTATTCAAGCACTTAATGAAGATGAAAGCTGGAACACCGGCTGGGTTAAAGTGTATCAATCGATTGCCAATGACTTTTTATACCCAAATCCAGATAATTTATTAGTGTTTGCTGATAACCACGATATGAGCCGTGTATATACCCAGCTTAAGCAAGATCTTGCTAAAACTAAAATGGCGATAACTCTGCTGCTTACTACTCGCGGCATTGCACAAATGTATTACGGTACCGAAGTACTGCTTGATAACACAGGCAGTAACGATCACGGCGATATTCGCATTGATTTTCCCGGTGGTTTTAAAGGCCAAAAAAGTAACGCCTTTACAGGGCAAGGCTTAACAATTGATCAACGTGATATGCTGCAAACGATTAGCACCTTACTTAATTTTAGAAAACAAAGCGCTGCACTGAGCCAAGGTAAACTCACTCATTTTAGCCCAAAGGATGGGGTGTATAGTTACGCACGCACAAGCGAAAAACAAACCGTGCTGGTGTTTTTAAACAAACATGCTGAGATGAAAAGTTGGCCACTTCATTACATGGAAGAAGTGCTTGGTAGTCAAATACATGCAACTGAGCTATTTACTCAACAAACAGTAAATTTAAATAAAGCAGTCACCTTACCCGCAATGAGTGCAGTGGTGTTAGTGATTGAATAGTGTGAATACGTATGCAGCCGCTGTTAGTCAGTGGCGGTTCACATTAGTATTAAAAATATAACAAAAATGACATGTAAATGTCTGAGTAAGTAATAAAATTATGACAACACAAAAAATCACCATTAGCACGCTCAAATATGGCCCATTAATATTAGCCAGTGGCTTACTTTTAAGTGGCTGCTCTGAAGAACCCGCACCGAAGGCTAAAGCGCAAAAAGTACACGAACACGTCACCGAACACTCTAAACCCGTTGTGTATCAAGTATTCACGCGTTTATTTGGTAATACGCAAACGGCTAACGTACCGTGGGGAACGAAAGAGCAAAACGGTGTAGGTACATTCAGTGATTTTAATGATGCGGCTTTAAGTGGCATAAAAGAACTGGGTACTACCCATATTTGGTATACGGGCGTGCTTCATCATGCGCTGGTGGGTGATTACAGCCAATACGGCATTAGTCAAGATGATCCTGATGTTGTAAAAGGCCGTGCAGGTTCACCTTATGCGATTAAAGACTATTACGACGTTAACCCAGATTTAGCCATCAATCCAGAACGTCGTCTTGAAGAATTTTCAGCGCTCATTACACGCACTCACCAATATGGCATGAAAGTAGTGATTGATATTGTGCCAAACCATGTTGCGCGCCACTATAAGTCAACCGCAAAACCTATGGGCGTTAAAGATTTTGGTGAGCAAGATGACACCAGCGTAGAATATGCGCGCGACAATAACTTTTATTATGTCACTGGGCAGTCTTTTCAAGTGCCAACCAGCGAAGGCTACCAAGTGCTTGGTGGTAATGCCCACCCACAGGCTGATAATTTATTTGACGAAACTCCCGCTAAGTGGACAGGTAACGGTGCACGAGCTGCCAAGCCAGATATAAACGATTGGTACGAAACCGTAAAAGTAAATTACGGTGTAAAACCCGATGGCAGCTATGACTTTCCTAGCTTACCAGCTGACTACGCAAACAAAGACTTAAGGACGCACTTTGAGTTTTGGCAAGATAAAGAGCTGCCAAACAGCTGGTATAAATTTCGTGATATCGCGCTGTATTGGCTTGATAAAGGCGTAGATGGTTTTCGTTATGATATGGCCGAAATGGTGCCCGTTGAGTTTTGGAGCTTTTTAAACTCCTCTATTAAAATGCATAATCCAGAAGCCTTTTTATTGGCCGAAGTATACAACCCAGCACTATACCGCCCGTATATCCAACAAGGGAAAATGGATTACCTCTACGATAAAGTAGGCTTTTACGACACGCTTAAAGGCGTTATGCAAGGTAAACAAGCGGCAAATAGCATTTTTGCACCACAGCAAGCCGTTGCAGACATTGAACAGCACATGCTGCACTTTTTAGAAAACCACGACGAACAACGCATAGCCAGCCCTGATTTTGCAGGTAATGCAGCAAAAGGTAAGCCCGCGCTGGTGGTATCTCACCTTATTAGCCGCGCGCCAACACTGTTGTACTTTGCTCAAGATGTAGGCGAAGACGGCTCAGAATACGCAGGCTTTGGTAAACCCACTCGCACCAGCATTTTTGATTACATTGGCGTACCCGCGCACCAAGCATGGATGAACAACGGCAAATTTGACGGCGGAGCACTCACGCCTGAACAAAGTCAGTTACGGAACTACTACAAAGCGATTATGGCGTTGAGTAAACACCCAGCAGTTGTTGCTGGCGACATGCAACCCCTTATCGTGACTGGCAGCGAGCACGTTGCCGCGTTTAGCCGCAGTATTGGTAATCAACAACTTTGGGTCGTGAGTAATTTTTCGAGTGCACAAACAATAGTCACCATTGAAATGCCAATGACCACCTTAGTTGATGACAAGCGTGGCGAGTTTAAGTTATTGGATTTACTAGAAGCAAACCAAAAAGCTGCCATGACTATCAACGAAGAACACGCACAGATAAGTTTAACGTTAGATGCGCTTAGCAGTGCAGTTCTCACCACTGGAGCACACAATGAAAGATAACAAACCCGATTTAAGCTTTTGGCAAATATGGAATATGTGCTTTGGCTTTTTAGGTATTCAGTTTGGCTTTGCGCTGCAAAACGGTAACGTAAGCCGCATATTTCAAACATTGGGTGCAAACGTTGATGACATTCCTATTTTATGGGTGGCAGCGCCGCTAACGGGTTTAATTGTACAGCCAATTATTGGCTATTGGAGTGATAAAACCTGGGGAAAATTAGGCCGCCGCCGTCCGTTCTTTTTATATGGTGCAATTTTAACGACCTTATCGCTGTTTATTATGCCAAACTCGCCAACGCTTTGGATTGCAGCAGGCATGCTGTGGATCATGGATGCGTCAATCAATGTCACAATGGAACCTTTTCGCGCTTTAGTGGGCGATAACTTACCAAAAAAACAACGTGCAACAGGTTATGCCATGCAAAGCTTTTTTATTGGCGTTGGCGCTGTTGTGGCATCGGCATTACCGTGGATGATGACCAATTGGTTTGATATTGCTAACACCGCGCCTGCGGGGCAAATTCCTGACTCTGTAAAGTATTCGTTTTATTTTGGTGGCGTGGTTTTATTGGTCGCCGTGGGCTGGACTATTTTAACTACCAAAGAATATTCACCACAACAACTTGCAAAGTTTAACGAACAAGACAGCGATGCTGAGCAAGTCGACATTACTAACACCGTTAACTTTAGCAAAGGCGGCGCAATTTTTACCGCACTGGGCATGAGTGTACTTGCCCTTGTAATGGGGCTGGGGCTTGAAAAAGAGCTGTATTTACTCGCCGCTGGTTTAATGTGCTTTGGGATTATTCAATTTATTGCCGGTACGTTAAAAGCCAAACAGCATACTGCGGGTGGTTTTTATCAAGTAGTCAACGATGTATTCACGATGCCAGAGGCGATGAAACAATTGGCGTGGGTGCAATTTTTTAGCTGGTTTGCGCTGTTTGCAATGTGGATTTACACCACCTCAGCGGTCACTAGCTTTCATTATGGTAGCAGTGATACCAGCTCTGCGGCTTATAACAATGGCGCTGACTGGGTAGGCATTTTATTTGCCGCGTACAATGGGTTTGCCGCACTGGCTGCATTATGTATACCGGTCATCGTAAAGCGCATTGGTTTAAAACTCGCTCACGCAATTAACTTAATTTTAGGCGCTTTGGGCTTAGTCAGCTTTATTGTAATTAAAGATCCTACCTTACTTATTTGGCCAATGATCGGCATTGGTTTCGCTTGGGCGTCTATTCTATCGTTGCCATATGCCATGTTAAGTACGTCAGTACCGAGTCATAAAATGGGCGTGTATATGGGCATATTTAACTTTTTTATAGTGATCCCCCAATTACTAGCAGCCAGCATATTGGGTCTAATTTTACGTCACTTTTTTGAAAACCAACCTATTTACGCACTAGTATTGGGCGCGGTGTCGTTTGTACTGGCAGCGGTTGCTGTTATGCGTGTTAAACACGCGCAGTAACGCTTATAGCTAACAGATAAGATTTAAGGGTTTAAAAATGAAAAAATACAACATGATCACCACAAGTTTACTCATGCTTGGCTTAACGGCGTGTAGCTCAGAGCAAGCCTTAACAGACACCCCCAAAGTAACTGAGCAACTAAGCGCACCCGGTGCCCCAGGCGTTGACCCATTTTGGGCATTCGCAGGTAAAACAGGTATTGGTACTTCGTTTGAGCAATATCAAAATGGCGCTTATAGCGACAGCGCAGCGACGGGTAAAGTATCAAAAGTATGGTTTTCGATAGCAAAAGGAGTGATCACCGAAACTATGTTTGGGCTAATTCACCAAGCACAAATTAAAGACATGCAGTTTGTTATTGTTGGTAAAGATTTTACCGTAACTGAAACGGATGATCTTGACGTAACAATTGACTACTTATATAAAGATGAGCACGGCCGCCCGTTATCATTGGCTTATAAAGTAACAAGCACAGATAAACAAGGCCGCTTCAGCCTTGAAAAACACATATTTACCGATCCAGACGGGCAAACTTTATTTGTGCGCAGTATTTTTAATACTCAGCTTAAAGGCGTAAAAGCCTATGTAACGGTAAATCCATACATAGATAATAATGGCCTGGATGATTTTGCAAAAACCACAGAGCAAGGGCTAGTTGCATGGCAGGGCGATAGTTACTTGTCATTACAAGGCGCTAAACCATTTAAACAGACCAGCGTAGGTTTTACAGGCAAAAGTGATGGTTTAAATGCGCTAAAAACGACTCAACAGCTTCCAAGCGTTTATCAAAATACCGGTGAGCAATCAGGTAATGTGAGTTTACTTGCCGAGCTGGGTGAGATTGGCAACAACAGCCAATTTGATCTAACCCTGAGTTTTGGCAACAACGAGCAAGCGAGCTTTAAGCAAGGCCAAGCAAGTTTAGCGCGTGGCTATCAACACGTACTTGATAACTACAACGGAAAAGGCGACGCATTAGGCTGGCAAGATTATCTACAAAGCTTAGCACCGCTCAATACCATGAGCGAGCAAACTACTGATAATGGCAAGCTACTTTACACCAGTGCCATGGTGTTAAAAGCGCAAGAAGATAAAACGCACGCTGGTGCGCTTATTGCTTCGTTATCAAATCCATGGGGCGAAACAGTCTCAGCCAAAACAGGTTCAACCGGTTATAAAGCTGTATGGGTGAGGGATTTTTATCAAGTTGCTATGGCGTTTATGGCACTTGGCGACACTGCTACAGCTAAAACTGCATTCGAATACCTTGAAAAAGTACAAGTAAATAATAAAACACCGGGCAACAAGGGCGATACAGGCTGGTTTCTACAAAAAACACACGTCGACGGCGAGCTTGAATGGGTGGGCGTACAGCTAGATCAAACCGCTATGCCAATTATGCTCGCGTGGAAATTGCACCAAGCAGATGTGTTAACAGATGCAGAGCTAACTGGTTGGTACGGGCGCATGTTAAAACCTGCTGCTGACTTTTTGGTAGACGGTGGGCGCGCCAAAATTTTGTGGAACGACATGCAAATAACACCGCCAGCTACTCAGCAAGAGCGCTGGGAAGAGCAAGCGGGCTATTCACCATCAACCACAGCCGCCGTTGTAGCAGGCCTTATTACTGCTGCTGATATTGCAACACTTGCAGGTGATGATCAAAATGCTAAACGCTATCTTGAAACCGCTAAAAAATATAATAGCGGCATAGAAAGCATGATGTTTACCACCGCCGGTAATTTAGAATCAATCAACTCAGACGGTGAGTATTTTATTCGAATAGGCCAAGACAAAGACGCCAATTCAAACACTAAAATTAATGCTAATAATGGTCGTGAAGGCTTTAATAAAAAGCAAATTTTAGACGGTGGCTTTTTAGAGTTAGTACGTTATGGCGTGCGCGATGCACTTGCTCCAAGCATTGTAAAAACCTTGCCAGAGTATGACGATGAAACGTTAGCCGATAACTTACAAGTTAAGTACAGCTATCAGTTTAGCGATGGCAGCGGCTCATTCCCAGGCTTTCGCCGTTATGGTAACGACGGCTACGGTGAGGACGAAGTAACTGGCGCAAACTACGCCGAAGGCGGGCAAAATACCCCCGGCCAACGTGGCCGTGTATGGCCGTTTTTTACCGGTGAGCGAGGCCATTACGAAATTGCCGCCGCAAATGCCACGCAATCGTTAAACGCAGACAAGCAACAATCTATTAAAAACACGTATGTGAAAGGGTTAGAGCAGTTTGCCAACGAAGGCATGATGCTGCCAGAGCAAGTATGGGATGGCGTAGGCAACAATAAAGCAGGTTATACACTCGGCGAGGGCACCAACTCCGCCACTCCGCTTGCATGGACACATGCAGAATACGTTAAGTTAGTACGTTCTTTAAGCGACAAACAGGTATGGGACCACTACCCAGTGGTTGAACAAGCGTTGAAGTAAGTTGGTTTAATCAGTAATACTAAGAGCCACGGTTAACAGCCGTGGTTTTTTATGGAAATTTAAAGTATCAATGCTGTATTAAGTCATGTAGCAGCAATTTTATATCGCGTATAGCACAAAATATCTAAGCCTCAGCTATGATAATCTCGAAAACGGGCTCACTACGCCATTGGCACCTTGTTGCAAAACATGGGTATAGTAAACTTGCTATCAAATAATGTCGTTTATTTATATGTTTATATAAAAAAGCAAGTGCATTTAAAGCGGTTGCTTGTGTTTTCGCTGCCACTTTCTTAGTGACTGTTAGGTGATTTAAAAATATTTCTACTTCATTATTCCCCATACTGGCTGGATGACGCTTATTATGGAAATGGATATAGGCACTCGTCCAAAATACATAAGTTTCAAATAAGTTTCAATAGACTTTTTAGCATAGTGATGGCTATACATATAGTCGATAAGATTATTAAGAAAAGGGGATTTAGTTTTCATTTTAAATGCCATTAACTGTGTTTATATACAGTGCTGGTGATTTTCCTTCTAAGTCAAGAAATGAGGACACTTTCCTCTTTTTTACACATTATTAAAAGAACAGCCCGACTTAAAGTTTAAAGCTGGCAATGTGTTACAGTATTTGTTATTAATAATAAAAATATATAATAGGACATACATTGCTCATAAAAAGAGGAAAGTGTCCTTTGATAAAGTTGTTATATGTTCTGTAACTTATGAGTACTCTTCAATATCTAGCAATACAGTGCTGTGCATTTTTGGGATTATACATTGGCGGATTAATATTGCCTAAATATGACGAAATACTATATCCATTTGCACCTAATTTGCGCTTTTTATCGCAGTTCTGGTTCAATATATTTGTATATGCTTGTTTATCATCAATGTTTGCTTTAATAGGGTCATGGGTTTATAAAAAAACAATTTCCTTTGCTATTCTGGCGGCGGTGGTTGCTATAGCGATAGACTTTCTATACAGCCTATTTAGCAATCTCTATGTTCACTTTTTTCACTTTAGCTATATATTTGTTTCGATTTCTGGCATGTATTTGAGCGTATTAATAATAAAGAAATTGGCAAATTACATTAGTGAAAAAAAACATATAACAAGCAATTAAACAGGGATAAAAAACTTGCGGGCTATTCGCTTCGCTCAATTTTAGCCCACAATTTTTTACCCGTTAATCGGGCGTTATATCACTAGGGATAGTCCGTGCGCGATCAACTTAAAAATTTAACTGAAGATGATTATTGGGTTTATGGAATAACAGAACCCGATTTTGATCATGCTGTTGAGTTGGTTCGAGAAATGATTGATGCTCGATCTGAACAATATAAAGTTCAAGAAGCCAAAGTAAGACTTGAAAACCCCGAAGCTGCTGATGATATTTTAGATGATGTAGCTTATTACCGATACACTGATAATCAATACCTTTGGCAGTTTGCGCTTTGGAGGCTTCAAGGACTTATTGAAGCTGTAATTGCCCATCAACTTGTTAAAACTGGAAATTCAAAAAAACTATTTGGTTTAAAGTCAAAACTAGAAGCTTTGGATAAATTTGGTTATAGCATTAAGCAACAAGAGATCGAAGAGTTACTGTTGTGGGCTAACTTAAGAAACGCAGTTTCCCCTCTCTGTCAGACTAGTTGTCGCGCTTAATATTTAACCATTAAATAGAGGGTGTGGAGTAACAATGAAACATTATTCAGCGCAAAGCAAAGAGTCGGCTCTTCAGAAGATGATGCCTCCAAATAAACAACCAGTTCGCGTAAATATCAAAGAGCCAGAGATAGCTTCTCAGTTTAGAGCTCGTACATAAGTATGCATTTATTTCTTTGTGTTAAAAGTTTTTGTTGTTGACAAGAGGGAGTCCACATAAGTTTGCTAGACACCCAATGAGTTACATTGTGCCAAGTAGAGCGCAGATTAGTACAATACTAATCTATCCGATATAATCTCATTCTGCGTGCAGCCAAGTTCATGGATAACTTAATATCGTAGAATCTATAAGCTATTTGTAGAAAACCTGTAGCTGTTTGTTACCATACTTAAATAGCCCAGCATTCGTTGGGCTAATTTAGGCAATAGACATTAGGGAGTCATTATGTGTATAGACCCTTTTTATCAAAAGCCCATAATTTGTTGTTCTCAAACGTCGTTGAATACATCTTCAAAAGCTCCCGAGCCAGAAATTTATCTCAAAGTAAATATTTGCTCGACTGAAACAGCAAAATAAGCCGAAATTCTGAGTGCAATTACCACCGATGGTGTAAAACGCCCGGTTTCTACTGTACTGATGGTTTTTCTAGAAACGCCTATGGCATCTGCTAACTCTTGCTGAGAAATTTTATGCTGCAATCTAAGTTTGTGAAGATGGTTGTCTAAATCTTCATTCATCAAGACCTTCCTCACGTAGTTTCCACAAAATTAACACACCATGCGTGGCTGCTGCCAAGCCAAGTAATACTTGAAGCATATCCGTAAGCCCAAAGGGAGCTATAAATTCTATAAACCACTTGCTGTCGCCACTATAAGCGAGGAAAATTCCGCCTACTACCATAATGTGACAGGTAGCACGCAAGCTGAACGAACTGACATAATCCACATACTCGTCGTTAAATTTCAGCGCCCAGTAACCTAGACTCGATATATTTTTGCAAATTTCATCGATTTAAGAACTAACACAATACAATAAATAATACTCACAAATACAATTACATCTAATAGCCAATAGATAACTGAGTTTTTTTCACTAATTACTGTTAAAAACACCTGAGCTAAAAGGAAGAGCGCTAGTACAATACTGATTCTCCCGGTAATTGCTAAATATTGTTGTTCCGTTTCTGGTGGTACTGATAGTGATTTTTCCATCTTTGTGTATATCCCTTTTCTGTTGGCGACGAATTAATGTCGTATTGTGTTGACTGCGTTTAAGGTTACACGTGATACCTAAATACACCAAATGTAACCTTTAGGTATCAATGGTACCTAAAGGTTACATAAAGGCAAGCTTTCTTTTATTTTTAGCTAATATTTGACCAATAACGAGAGACGAAATTTGAAAATGAATGAGGAAATAAACAAAAAACAAACCCGAATTTTCTTGTGCGGGGAAGACCGTTTTACAGGGAAGTCTTATGAGCACCGCAGAGGGTGGGTTGAAGAGAAACTACTGAGTCTAGGCAAGGTATTTTGTATTGATGTGTGTGAGTATGCTGTTATGAGCAACCAGCAAAATGTCAGGAACATTTAACAACAGCGCAGCTGGCCCGAAGGGCGAAAGGCAGGACGCCTGAAGTACACGCACCTAGTGTTGTATGTTGATGATAAAAAAGCGAATCGGCTAAATGATAAAGCGATTGTTATTCGTTGGCACAAGCTGTGTAAAGGCACCGTACTTACGCAAAGATACATACAAGGTGAGAAGCTAAGTAAAACTGAACTTATTTTTTTTAATCAAACAGTAAACCAATACCGTGAACGGCTATCAAGTATTAGCTGGTTTATGCGGCTATTAAATGAAGACATTGCTCGTAAAGCGAATAAAGAAGATAACTGCACAGGCCGATTTTATTCGCTGCCGTCCATGGCGCTCACCCTTCGGGCCGCTTAAGGCATTCAAAGTTGTTCCTTACAACTTTGTGGGAAGGTCCTTTCTTTAAAATACAAAGCAGTCATAAGCGCTTCTTGATGAAGCATCATTAGCAGCCTGTATGGCATACGTTGATTTAAACCCTATCAGGGCTAAAATGGCAAACACGCCAGAAGAGTCATCACATACGAGTGTGCAAAAACGATTAGAAAGCGCAACAGAAGGCTGCAACCAAAGCAACTATTAAGATTTTCAGGCATGCCACGTCAAATCATGCCAAAAGGCCTGCCGTTTGAACTTAAATCTTACCTTGAACTGATTGAATTAACAGGGCGTTGTATACGAGAAGGAAAGCGCGGGTATATTGAAAGCACACATTTACCTTTACTAGAAAGAGTCAATATCTCCCCAGAAAACTGGTTAAAACTCACGACACAATTTACGCGCGTATTTCATGGCGCAGTAGGTAGGACGACCTCACAAGAGAGTTACAGTGAACACTTGAGCAGAAAACGGCGTAGCAACGTCAGTAACAGCGAAAAGCTGCTGGCATAAAGTTAAAAGTCCTCAGTAAAAAGTTAAAACTGCAATTATGCAGTTATTTTTATGCGCGTAATTTAGGCTTAAGAGTACTAATAACTTATTTAATGGGTGAAATGAAAGCAACCCATTAATAAAAAGTAAATTCATAACCTAAAAGTAAATTTAGTGGAATAGTGATGTTGGCTCAATTAGAGTGGCTGTCTAATTTGTTTTGATTGAACCAAAATAGGAACTCAGCTATGGTTGATGCATCAATAAAAATAAATTTAAAACGAGTTATTCTACAGGCTCGTTAAATTGCAAATGAGGCCAAATTGAAATATCTATCATTCCTACTGCTCTTTGTACCAAGTGCCCATGCTTGTTTTGGCGGCACAAGTAAGGAAGATTACGAATTGATAAAGTCTCAATCTTTAGATCAAACTTATCTAATGGTGGGCTTACTCATTCTAGCGATAATTTTACGTGCGATAACAAACAAGAATAAAATTTGGGTACCGCTACTTATAACTTCAACAAGCATGTACTTCCCATTTGCGAAGTATCAATCGGCTCTATATAACAATGATTGGTGTGGCTGGGGTGTAGTTCATGCATTTCAATTAGGCACAAAAATTATGGTGTGTATTTTTGTGATTGAATTACTTAATTTCTTATATGCAAAGTTTAAAAGAACAGAAGTAAATGCAATTTAACAAACCAAGTCCTCAATAAAAAGTTAAAACTGCAACTATACAGTCTTTCCATGCGCGTAATTTAGGCTTAAGAGTACTAATAACGAAATGAAAGTAGCCCAGTAATAAAAGGTAAATTCATAACCTAAAAAGTAAATTTAGTGGAATAGCTTTGTTGCTTCAATTAGAGTGGCTGTCTAATTTGTTTATTCGAATAATAGGGCTGGGCTTAAACCACATGCACATTCGTATAAGTCACACAGGCCAAAGTGGTGGAAAATTGACATCACCTCTTAGTCCATGATGATAATTATTGTGCTTATCTTAACCATAGTAAAACAGTTCACACAGTTACAGAAAATTATTAACCATGATAAATTTCAAAGGTTTAATTCAAGCTATTTCTGTGTTAGATAAGACATGATTCATAGGAGTTAAAATGACAATAAGTATGCAGGTGATTAGCCTGATAAGGGCATTAGTAATATTGACTGTGCTGGTCATTCTGGGGGGCTGTGATTGGTTTGATGACAAAGTTGAGGTAACCTCGGCTGAAGCGGCGTATTTATTGCCAGATCGTCACGCTGAGAATGTTAAGTTACAACAACAATCGGCCAGTCAGTTGTCTAATGCTGAACTTTATCAACGTGCGCTTAGCTTGTGGCCAATCGCTTATCGTGAGTTGAGTGTACCGACTTCTCTTGGTCAAGCTCGGGTTATTGTAGCAGGTCCCGCTGATGCTGAGCCGTTGGTTCTGTTGCACGGTATGCACGCCAATTCAGCCATGTGGTACCCTAATATTGCCGCGCTGGCAGAACACTATCGCGTTTATGCAATTGATGATCTGCTCGGCTCTGGCGGGTCACGTGCAAGTGCAGATATTAGCGATATGGAGCAGGTGGTAAGTTGGTATCAAGAGTTATTTGACCGTTTGCAGTTGAGTTCTTTGCATTTGGTAGGTGCATCTCGTGGTGGTTGGCAAGCGGTCGCCATTACTCTAGCTGAATCTACCCTGGAAAAGTCGCGTATTCAGCGCTTGGTGCTACTAAGTCCTGCGCAAACCTTTGGTTGGATAGAATTAAGTGGCGACTTGCTGGCGAGCATTTTTTTTACTATCAATCCAGATCGCAATGAAGTGCAAGAGAGCTTACAAAGTGTGTCAAGCCGGCCACATATGATTAACCCAATTTATTTAGATCAATATGTAGCAGCACTTGAGGATGATCCTGTTCCGGCTTTGATAACCGAACTACGACCATTTTCGGATCAGCAGTTGCAACAGATTACTTTACCGACATTAGTTTTAATCGGTGATAATGATATGATGAACAACAATGATAGCCTTGAGCGGGCGAAGAAAATACTGGTGCAGGGACAAACCAAGCAAATAAAAAATGCGGGGCACTTTTTAACGGTTGATCAGGCTGAACATGTGAATCGCGCTATGTTGAAGTTTTTATCGCGTTAAGTATATACCCAGCAATCTCAAGGTGAGAGCGTCGTTGGAATTAAAATCAATAACGCTTAATCCTGTATCTTGAGGTGGTTTAGTCAAAATATTTTAAACTAGTGTATTAAAATGGAAGGCTCACTTATTGTTTATTGTGATAGACAATTCGTGAGGGCTCGTTCTCGCTCTGATTGGTATAATTCATGATTTAGCTAAAGCCAGATATTTGAACATAATACACGGCTTACACGTTAAGTAAGCCGTGTATTATTGTTATAGTTTTTCAGTAAGCGCTGTAAGTGTTAATCGCTTTGTAATATCTGTATTCATAGACTGCTGCGCAATTATCACTAAGTGATCGACCCTTGCACTTACTTCATTGCATACATTAAGTAAATCATCTATCAAACAGCCAATCGCTCTTACTTCAATAAGCTGCATTTGCTTACGTTGATAGCCGGTTAATGTCGTCAAATTTGTTGCGGCACCAAAATCGCCAAAAAGCACGTTATGGTCTGCGTTTACCATAATATTATGCGCGTATACATCGCCATGACTTATGTTGTTAGCATGTAAATGGGCAAGTGTATGGATCATCTGCTGTGCAATTAAGGTAATTTCATTTGCACTAAAGTCAGTGTTTTTGGTAAAAGTATCGCGGGTGCAGGTTTCAAGTGATGGTGGTAAACCAAGATTTTGATAATCTTTACTGATCAACTCCATAACCAAGCCAAGTTGCAGTGGGTTATTGATATAAGCAAGTACGTTTATAAGATTATTGTGCTCGCCGGCTTGTAAACAGCAACTAACTTCGTCAAGCGGGTAGCCATCACTCGTGATCGCGCCTTTAAATAGCTTTAACGCGACATTATTGTTTTGCCATTTAGCTAAATGAATTATGCCTGATGCGCCTTCACCAATTTGTTCAACTAAAGAAAACGCTTCAAGCTGAGCTTCAGTGAGTGATACTTGCTGTAAACTTTGGGCTTTATTAAAGTCGTTACCTGCAAATGCAAGCCATGTGAGTTTTGGTAATTCAAATAACCAGTCATCAATATGGGTTAAGTTATTGGCTGATAAGCGCACCAGCTCAAGGCTTTTGCAGTGTTGCATACTGCATGGCAAGGTTGTTAGTCGATTACCTGCCAGAGCCAGTTTACGAAGCTGCGTAAGTTCGCCAAAAGACTCAGGTAACTGTTCAATATGGTTGTCAGTTAATATTAACCACTGGGTTGAGGTTGGCAAACTATGCTCTGCAAATTCAGCTATTTGATTGCCTTTAAACGCAATCATAATAAGCGAAGGGCATTTAGCTAATACTGCCGGAATATGTTTAAACTGATTAAATGATAAAAACACGCGTTTTAGTTTTACGAGGCTAGCAAATTCATCAGGTAAGTCAGCTAAGTTATTGTTTGATAAATCGAGTACTTCGAGGGTATCGGCAAGGGTGAAAATTTCGTCTGGAAATGTGGTTAACTCTTCAACTAGTTGTAGACGTGTTGCACCAGCTAATTTACCAGCGCGAAGATCTTCTAGGGTATTCAAAATGCACATCCATTTGTAATTAAAAAATAAAAAGGCCAATTTAGTTGGCCTTAGTAATCATTTTATTCAATAAAATTAAAACTGTGCGTTGTGATATACGTTTTGTACGTCGTCACAATCTTCTAGCATAGCTAAAAAGCGCTCCATTACTTCAACATCCTCACCTTCAATCGGCGCTTCAATTTGTGGAACAAAAGAGATTAAATCTTCGTCAAATTCAGTAATACCCATTTCTTCTAGGGCAGTGCGGGTATTATTGTATTCTGTGTGCGGTGCAAAAACAGTCACTTTACCTGCTTCAACTTCTACGTCAGTAACATCAACGTCTGCCATCATTAACGCTTCAAGCACGGCTTCGTCGTCATCACCGTCAAATACAAAAATTGCAAGGTGATCAAATAAATGAGAAACCGAGTTTTGTGCGCCAATTTTAGCATTGGCTTTAGTAAAGCATACACGTACGTCAGCAAAAGTACGTTTGTTGTTATCGGTTAAGCAATCAACAATAATCATACAGTTACCCGGGCCATAGCCTTCGTAACGTGTTGCTGAGTAATCTTCACCGCCGCCGCCTTTGGCTTTATCGATTGCGCGGTCAATAACGTGCGCAGGTACTTGATCTTTTTTAGCGCGTTCAATTAAACGACGTAGTGATAAGTTGCCATCAGGATCAGTACCGCCATTTTTAGCACAAATATAAATTTCTTTACCGTACTTTGAGTAAACTTTAGTTTTAGCACCCGCAGTTTTAGCCATTGAATCTTTTTTGTTTTGGTAAGCTCTTCCCATCTGCGTTTCGCCTTAAATATGTTTTTGAAAGTATAAATTTTGTTGTGCGGTATTCTATACCCTAGTCGCTTGGAAATACAGAAATCAGTGGCAATTAAAATAGCTTGAGGTGGGGAAGTTGTTTGATTAAGGGACTAAAAAAATATAACCCGCGCTTGCGGGTTATATTATAAAGATCTTTTAATTACCAAATGCGGACACGTTGGTCTTCAGGTAAATACAAAGCGTCACCTGGTTGTACATTAAATGCTTTGTACCATGCGTCGTGGTTACGCGGTGCTTGGGCTCTAAAGCGACCTGGTGCATGTGTGCCACCACGTAGTTGGTTTAACATACTTTGTTCGGTGCGTTTTTCTTTCCATACTTGTGCCCATGCAAGAAAGAAGCGTTGATCACCTGTTAGACCATCAATAATAGGCGCTTCTTTGCCGTTTAGGCTAAGTTTGTAGGCGTGATATGCCATGGCTAAACCGCCCACATCACCAATGTTTTCACCTAAGCTATTTCGCCCGTTTACAAAGTTTCCAGGAATAGGTTCGTATTGACTGTATTGTGCGGCAAGTTGGTCTGCTTTAGCGTCAAAAGCGGCGCGATCAGCGTCTGTCCACCAGTTACGTTGCACACCATTTTCATCAGATTTTGAACCTTGGTCATCAAAGCCATGGCCCATTTCATGGCCGATAACGGCACCAATACCGCCGTAGTTTACCGCGGCGTCTGCATTTGGATCGAAAAATGGTGGTTGTAAAATGGCTGCTGGGAATACAATTTCATTAAATGAACTGTTGTAATAAGCATTAACACGTTGTGGTGTCATGCCCCAACGGTTGCGGTCTGTTTTCTTAAGTTCTTTTGCAACACTTTCGGCTTGAAAAAACTCACGCATGTTTTTAATGTTGCCAATCAAATCGTTATCGCTAATGCTTAAGCCGTCAAACGATTGCCATACGTCAGGGTAACCAATTTTTGGTACGAAGGCGGCTAATTTTGCACGTGCATTAACTTTGGTTTGTGCACCCATCCAGTCTAGGTTATCAATGCGCTCACCCAATGCCGTGCGTAAATTTTCAACAAGCTCTGACATTTGTTGCTTTGAAGATTCAGGGAAATAACGTGCTACATAGACTTTACCAATAGCAAATCCAAGCGAGTTAGTGCTCGACATTTGGCTGATAGCACGCTTCCAACGTGGGCGAGGCTCTTGTTGTCCGCTTAGTTCTTTACCGTAAAATGCAAAGTTAGTATTAAAAATATCTTCAGAGAGTAAATCAGCATTACCACTTAGGGCATGATACGTTAAATAATCTTTCCATACTGCTAGGTCTTCTTGATTGATCAAGTCAATCATGGCTTTAATTGGCTCTGGTTGAGATACATTTAACTGCGGTACTTTATACCCAGTTTGTGCAAAATATAAATCCCAGTTAAAACCAGGGTACGCTTTAGTAAGTTCAGCGCGGTCGATTTGGTTTAATGTAATATCGCGGTTACGACGTTTCTCGCGAGGCCAGTGACCTTGTGCAATTTTAGTTTCAAGCGCAAGAATTGCTTGAGCACGAGAGGTTGCGTTGTCTACGTCAGCAAATTTCAACATGTCAGCAATGTGTGCGACATACGCTGCGCGCGTTTTAACAAAGCGCTCTGAATCTTCAAGGTAGAACGAACGATCCGGTAGGCCTAAACCGCCAGCACCTAAAGACATTTCATATTTGTTAGGATCTAAACGGTTAAACCACATACCGCCACCTAACGGAGCTTTTACGCCAGTAAGCCACGATTTACCAAATAGCTCAGTCAGGTCATTCGTTGATGATACAGCGTTGATCTCTGTTAATAGTGGTTTTATCGGTGTTACGCCGAGTTTGTTCAGAGTGTCTGTATCCATATATGCATTGTAGAAATCAGCAACTAATTTCTCTTCAGCATTTAAATCTTTGCGTGCTGCGATTTCTTCGATGATTGTTTTAACGCGTTCTTCACTGCGATCAGCAAGTGCAGAGAATGCACCATAACGAGTTTTATCAGCAGGCATGCTGTAGTTGTCGTACCATGTACCGCTGGCGTACATAAAAAAATCATCACCAGGTTTAATTGCTTCATTACGCGCTGATAAATCAACACCAAAGCTACCTAGCTCTGCTTTTGTTGTAGCAGCAACTATTTGTTGCTCTTGTTTTGTTGTCTCAGGCGTTGAGCAGCCTGTAATAAAGGTGGCAGCTAATGCCGCTGCTATTAGGTTCTTCTTCATTGTGTTGTTCCCCTGAACGTTAACTTTATTAATACGTAAATTTGTTTCTATTTTGATTGTTAAGGAATACTAACAACCAGACAATTTTTTTGAGGCGAATCACCTCTGCGCACGATAAAATAACCAGCCTTTTATGCATTGTCTGATTGTTTTTGCTGTAATTCCCACATGCGGGCATATTCACCTTGCAGGGCGAGTAAGTCATCATGCTTGCCTTGCTCGATGACTTGGCCTGCTTTGAGCACGATTATGGTGTCAGCATCCGTGATAGTGGATAGTCTATGAGCAATGACAATACTTGTATGTTCACTGGCTACTTCACGCATTGCACTGAGTATGGCTTGCTCTGAGTGTGAATCTAAAGCAGATGTTGCCTCGTCAAAAATTAAAATAGGGGATTTTTTTAAAATAGCCCGTGCGATTGCGATACGCTGCTTTTCACCGCCTGATACCTTTAATCCACGTTCACCTACAAGCGTTTGGTCACCTTTATCTAGGCTGTTAATAAACGCCCTTAAATGGGCCATATCAATTGCTTTGTTTATTTCATCTGCGCTGGCATCTGGGCGACCGTATGCAATGTTTTCTACAATAGTGGTGTTAAATAACACGGTATCTTGGGGCACAATAGCAATGGCTTGTCTTAGGCTTGCCAGTGTTACCTTATGGATGGGCTGTTCATCAATATAGATTGCGCCGCTGTTGAGTTCATAAAAACGATAGAGCAGGCGAGCAAGGGTACTTTTACCTGCGCCACTGGCACCGACAACGGCGACTTTACTTCCTGCTGGCACGTTAAAACTCAACTCATTCAAAATTGGCCGATCGCTGTCATAATGAAACTTAACATTTTCAAAGCGAATAGCGCCTTGTGTTAATGTTAAAGGTTCTGCTCCAGGACCATCATTAATGCTTGGTTTACGTGTTAATAGCCCTAGCATGTTTTCAAGATCAGTGAGGGCGCGGCGTATTTCTCTGTACACAAACCCTAAAAAGTTCAGAGGTAAAAATAGTTGGATCATGTAGGCGTTGATCATCACTAATTCACCAATTGTTAGTGTGCCAGTGACGACCTCTAACGCGCCTAGCCACATGAGTACCGTGATAGCTGCGGCAATGATCAAGGCTTGGCCAGAATTAAGCGCAAGTAACGATAAGCGATTTTTTAATCGTGCTTGTTCCCAACGTGCTAAAAAAGTGTCGTATGTTGAGGCTTCATATTCTTCGTTATTAAAATATTTTACCGTTTCGTAATTTAGTAAGCTGTCTATGGCACGGGTATTGCTGTTGTTATCTGCTTGATTAGCTTCACGAATAAAGCGGTTTCGCCATTGTGTAACGACCACTGTAAAAGTGATGTAAAGTGCAACTGCGAGTAAGGTGACTAACGCAAACCAAGGCGAAAATAAAGTAGCAAAAATAACCGCGACTATCAGAATTTCAAATAGCGTAGGTATAATATTAAACATTAAAAATCGCATTAAGAAACTCAACCCGCTGGTACCGCGTTCAATGTCACGGCTTATACCGCCAGTTTGTCTATCAAGATGAAATGCCAGCTCTAATGAGTGCAGGTGCTTAAATACTTTTAAACCAATATGACGCATGGCATGCTCAGTGACGCGGCCAAACAAGGCATCGCGTACTTCACCAAAAAATACGCTTGCAAAGCGCAGCCCACCGTACAGTAATAGTAATGCGACTGGCACTAGAATAATGTCTTGTAGGTTAGCATCTACGCTGTCGATTATTTCTTTCAGCGCCCATGGCATAAGTAAAGTTGCACCTTTTGCGGCAATCAAAGCTAATGCAGCAAGTGTTACACGGCCTTTAAATACCACAAGGTATGGCCACAATGTAAGAATGCTTTGTTTTAGGTTCATTGCATCTGGATGTTTACTCGTTTGCGTACGTTTGCCCATACCGCGCATGATTTTCCCTTGAAAGTTAAATAGAGCTATTGAATTTTACTAATAGACACCCAATAATAGTGGGGTAACTTACTTTAGATTAAAAAATGACTCAACTTCGCTTATTTATCACTGCTTTAATTTTATTTGCTGCGCTATTTAGTGTGCAGGCAAATGCTGTTGACGGTAATAACGATGTTGTGCAAAAGAATAATGTTAACGTGATGTCTGTGTTAGATAATACACCAGATAGTATTATAAACTCCTACCTATCTGTTTCAAAATCTGCATTTGTAAAAAATAGCGTTAAAAAACAGCCTGAAGATTTAGGTTTTAAAGCTTTACAGCCTCGTTTAACGGCAAATAACTCATCTTTGTTTTTATATCAACGTCAAGTTGAACCAAACTATGAAACTATATTTGAATTTTTTGCCCCAAGTCTTGCGCGTGAGCTTTATTTACGCCCCCTTGAGCCACCCATTATATCTCCTTGGTTTATTGTTTATGAAGGCAAAAAGTCACGTATAAGCGGCTGGAAAGACGCTAATTTACAATATAGTGCAACGCGTACCTACCATATTTAATTTTTCTTTATAATTTTTCGGTTTGAACAACAAATAAATTAATGCGCCTGCATGGCGTGAAATCGGTGCGCGCGCCGGTTTAAAGGACGAATTATGTTAAAAAAATCATTAAAGAAACCGCTATTACAGCGTTTTAAAATTAGCTATGTAGCAATGTTCATTGCACTACTATTATTAGCTGTTAGTGCGTTACCAAATTTATACCCCTCTAAGTCATGGCTTAATATCTCTATTGAGAGTCAGTCGCAGTTAATTAAGAATATACCTTCACAAAAATCAGTCATCGACTTTTTAAATCAGCATAACTTTATGGTTGATCAATCCACCTTGGGGTCAAAATCGGATTCATCCTCTATTAATGTGTTGCTGCAAGTACCTACCAAAAGTGCGGCAGCGCAGCGGGCATTGAAAAGTGAATATCCTTATTTTGATGTAAAAATAGTAACTCATCAAACAAGCCCTGCTTGGTTACAACAGCTTGGTTTAGAACCGATAAAGTTAGGCCTAGATTTAAACGGAGGTGTATTGTTTGTTTTGGATGTGGATTTAGTAAAAGCGCAACAAGAGCAGCTAGATAGCGCTTACGAGCAAACAAAAAGCATTATTCGTGATGAAAAAGCACGGGGTGTTCGAGTGCAAAAAAACGAACAAGGTTTTGAGCTACATGCTTTACGCAGTGCAAAAGAGAGCTTGATTGGCGTACAAGCGCAAGTACTAAAACGTTTTCAGCGCTTAGTTGCAACTAAGCAAACACAAGGAAGTATGACCACAGTGGCGTTTAGTTTTAGTGAACAAGGAAGTAGCACTTTTAATAAAGAGGTTATGAGTCAAACATTAACAACGCTTAGAGGGCGCATTGAGGAGCTTGGTATCACCGAAGCACTCACACAGCGCCAAGGCAAGCAACGCATTAGGATTGAATTACCTGGTGTGCAAGATCCTGCAGAAGCTAAGCGAATTATTGGCGCTACGGCATCTCTTGATTTTTATCAGCTAAAAGAGATCGGCGGTAAAACCTTTAACCTACAAAATGGCGGGACGATTAATTTAGATCCCATTGTTATTTTTTCAGGCCAGCATATTAATAATGCTCACTCTGGGCGAGATGAGTGGGGAAAACCTTTGGTGCAATTGAGCTTAGATAACCAAGGTGGGGAGGCGATGTCAGCGTTTTCAAAACGCAATATCGGTAAGCCAATGGCCACTGTGTATTCTGAATATTATAAAAATGCGCAGGGTGAGGTGGTCAAAAAAAGCGAAGTGATAAATGTGGCAAATATTGCTCAGCATTTAAGTCGTCAATTCAGTATTACTAATATGCAAAGCCCACAAGCAGCGCAAGACTTAGCATTGTTACTACGTGCAGGTTCATTAACTGCGCCTGTCACAATTGTGCAAGAACAAACGATTGGGCCAAGTCTTGGCGCTGAAAACATCACGAATGGTTTAGCTGCGCTGATGCTGGGAATGGGGATCACACTTGCTTTTATGGCTATTTGGTATCGTGGCTTAGGGCTGGTGGCTAATGTCGCACTGGTGCTTAATTTAACAGCTTTGGTTGGCTTAATGTCACTGTTACCAGGGGTTGTGTTGACCTTGCCTGGGATCGCGGGTTTAGTACTGACCATTGGTATGGCTGTAGATACGAATGTGATTATTTTTGAACGTATTAAAGAAGAGCGTCGTAAAGGGCGTGCACCATATCAAGCGATAGAGCAGGGTTATCAGCAAGCATTTACAACTATTTTTGATGCCAATATTACGACCATGATCACTGCAATTATTTTATTTAGCATTGGTTACGGGCCGATTAAAGGCTTTGCGATCACGCTTGCGCTTGGTCTGATCACGAGTGTATTTACAGGTGTTTATGTTTCAAAGGCGTTAAGCCAAGCTGTGTATCTTAAATTAACGAGCAAAACAGGAGCACAGGCATGAAAAAAACTTACTCTAAAATAAAAACGGGCACCACCTTACGCTTATCGGGTTTGGTCTTTAGCATTTTACTTATTATTTTTTCAGTGACGGGTATTGCGACAAAAGGGCTCAATTTTGGTCTTGATTTTACAGGTGGTTATTTAACTGAATTTACGACATCAATAGCGATGAGTGAAGCTCAAATGGCGCAGAAGCTAAGCCATTACCACCCCGATGAGTTTACTTTAAGTGCGCAATCTAACCAACATTTTCAATTAAGAGAATCAGCGCAGGCAAGCAATACGCCATGGCTACAATCATTAACGCAAGACGATACGTTAGGTGTTCAGGTTGTGTCATCGTCTTATTTAGGCTCGCAAGTTGGTGACGAGTTATTTGATGAAGGTCTTTTAGCGTTGTTCTGTGCAATGGTTGCGGTCATGATTTATTTGGCACTGCGGTTTGAGTGGCGTTTAGCATTGGGCGCGGTGGTTGCCTTAATGCATGATGTAATTGTCGTAGCGGGTATTTTTGCATGGCTGCAACTTGATTTTAATTTAACGGTATTAGCAAGCTTGTTAGCCATTATTGGTTATTCATTAAATGATTCAATTATTGTGGCTGATAGGGTACGTGAATTGTTACGCTTAGATACAAAAATGCAAAAAACCAGTGTTAATACTGTTATTAACGAGTCAATTAAAAGCACCTTAACGCGTACTTTGATCACCTCAGGAACGACACTGGCTACAGTTGCAAGCGTATGGCTATTAGCGGGAGCGCCATTAGAAGGTTTTGCAATTGCACTATTTACAGGGATATTAGTAGGGACGTTATCCTCTATTTGTATTGCGGTGACATTGCCGCAACTACTAGGTTTAACACATGAAAATTATCAAACTAAATTGGATGAAAAAAGCCAAACTTTGCTAGATATGCCTTAAAATAAATAAAAACCGCAGCGAATAAGCTGCGGTTTTCAGTATTATGACTATTAACTAAGGTTTATAGTAACGACTTCGGCAGTATCTTGCTGCGAGTCTTGTGAAGGCTGTTTTGGGATCTCAGGTTTATCTAATGCGATATCCCCACCGTCAATCACTTCACCCGTTTTTAAATTCTTAAAATCAAATAATTTATTATCCGCTAAGTGCGATGGGGTGACATTTTGCATCGCAGTAAAAATACTTTCAACACGCCCTGGGTGCTCTATATCCCACTGAGCTAGCATTGCTTTGGTATGTTTACGTTGTAAGTTTTCTTGCGAACCACACAAATTACATGGAATGATAGGGTATGCTTGACTGATGGCGTATTGTTCTATATCAGCTTCTTTACAATAAGCTAGCGGACGAATAACCATGTGCTCGCCGTTATCGCTCATTAATTTAGCTGGCATACTTTTAAGTTTTCCGCCGTAGAACATGTTTAAGAACAGTGTTTCAATCATGTCGTCACGGTGATGGCCTAACGCTATTTTGGTAGCGCCCATTTCGTTTGCAGTGCGGTATAAAATACCACGGCGTAAACGCGAACATAAAGAGCAGGTGGTTTTGCCTTCAGGAATAATATCAGTGACGATGCTGTAGGTATCTTCTTCAACAATCTTATATTCTATATCTTGAGTATCTAAGTACTCAGGTAACACATGTTCAGGAAACCCTGGTTGCTTTTGATCAAGGTTAATAACAAACAGCTCGAACTTGATTGGTGCAACACGTTGGAGATGTTTAAGCATATCAAGTAGGGTGTAACTATCTTTGCCACCAGATAGGCAGACCATGATACGGTCGCCTTCTTCAATCATATTGAAGTCCATAACCGCTTGACCGGTTTGACGACGTAAGCGTTTTTGTAACTTAGATAAGCTGTGTTGAGCTTTGGCTTGAACAGAATGCGACATTACGCCCCCTTGTGAACTATGCGTAAAAATAAGGGGCGCATTATACGCCGAAAGCAGCAATGCTCAAAACATATTTATAGCTTAATTTTTTGTTAATGGGCTGACGTAGCCATCGGGTTTAAGCGCTAATACATCGCAATCGAGGCTATCGATTACATGCTCGGCTGTATTTCCCACTAATGCAGCGCTTAACCCAGTGCGCCCTACAGTACCAATAACCACTAATTCGCTATTTAAACGCGCAGCAACATCAGGAATAACATCTTCGGGTAAGCCTTCTTCAATGGCACACGCTTGGTGTGAAATATTATGTTTGCTAGCCAGCGTATGTGTTGATTCTATATGATGCTTTTTGACTGATTCGTTATATACGCTTGGGTTGAACTCAGGTATTTCGATCGCAATGTTTACAGGCGTTGCTGGATAAGCATTCACAAGGCTTAATTTTGCGTTAGCAAGTTCACATAAAAATTGGGCATCTTTAATAATTCGGTTGTTAAGTGCAAGATGCTGTTCATTCTCACTAATTGCGTTTACGGCTGCAAGAATATTCCCGTTCTCTGGCCACGCATGTTCTTTGACGAGTAACACAGGTGCTGGGCATTTTCGGATCAAGTGCCAGTCGGTTGGGGTAAAAATAACAGATTTAAGAGTGTCATGTTTATGCGTGCCTTTAATGACGATATCAAATTGCTCGCTGATCACTGTATCTATAATGGCTTCATAAGAGCGATTATGCCAAACAACTTTACTTTGTATTTTAATGTCAGGGTATTGGGCTAAAATTTCATCAAGCCATGCTTGGCGATCTTTAACCACGGCATTACGCATTGCTTCGCGCTCATCGCCAGAGAGCATAGTTGTCATTTCATATGAAAAGTCGTAAATGCTCATAAAAGCAGTGATAACGGCACCAGACTTTTTGGCTAAATCAATAGAGCGAGATAAACCATGCTGAGAATCAACGGTTGGGTCAATAACGGCAAGTATGCGTTTGAGGGTGTTCATGAGCTGTTCCTTAACTACTGTATACCTATCGAAGGATATAATTTACATTTCAGACTCATTAGAGTGTAACGTAAATAGCGAGTAGTTAAAGTAACAGCATACTTTATGTTGTGCTAGATCAAGGTTTATTTCGGGTGGATAGCTGCGGCATCACGTAATCCATCACTGTCGAGGATTGTAATGAACTTACCCTCAACTTTTATTAGGTCTGCTTTTTGAAAGCGGCTTAACAGTCGGCTAATTGTTTCGACAGTAAGACCTAGATAATTACCAATTTCACCTCTTGTCATCGTAAAGCGAAACTCTTTACGCGAAAAGCCACGCTCACCAAAACGATTTGATAAATTATAAATAAAACTAGCTAAACGTTCTTCAGCAGACTTTTTATTTAGTAGCAACAACATTTCTTGATCATAGTTAATTTCATTGCTCATTAAACGCATAATTTGTTGACGTAGTTTAGGCAATTTACCTGACAGTTCATCTAATGTATCAAATGGAATTTCGCATACCATTGAAGTTTCTAGTGCTTGCGAAAAGCTTTGGTGGGCCATTTTATTAATAGCATCAAAACCAACTAAATCACCGGCTAAGTGAAATCCTGTTATTTGTTCATCGCCTTGCTCAGATAAAGTATATGACTTAAATGAACCTGAACGAACAGCAAAAATGGCATTTAAACGCGCACCTGATTCAAATAAAAAGTCGCCTTTGTGCAGTGGTTTTTTACGTTCGATGATTTCATCAAGTTTATCCATTTCTTGACCATTGAGTGTAAAAGGTAAGCATAATTGACTGATACTGCAATTGTTACAGCTAATCGTGCAGTTAGTCTTTGCTTTATTGTGTGATAAATTCATCTGTTATATCCATAAAATGTCGGCGCACTAGTCCCTTTAGATTAATGCACTAGCTTGTCAGTTGCAATAATAAGTAGATAAACGCCATACCAAATCAGTAGGCTGCCCATCGTTATCCGCGCCCAAGGGTGATTAAGTAGCTTATGCAATGCTTGTGCGCCCATACCTATACTGAGCATCGCAGGGAAGGTGCCTAGAGCAAAAAATAGCATAACCAGCGCGCCTTCAAATGCGCTATTGCCGGTCATCGCCCAAGTTAATGCAGAATACACTAAGCCACACGGTAACCATCCCCATAATACGCCGTAACCTAGGGCTTTAGGAAGTGAGTTAATAGGCATTAAAAATTTATTTAGTTTAACAATATGCTGCCATACCATTATTTTTCCGAGCGATTCTAGCCATTTCAAACTTGCACCTAAACGCATTACGTAAAGGCCAACTAAAATCATAAAAAGTCCACTTAAAAATGCCAATGCAAGAGAAAGCCAATGGCTTTGATTAGCGAAATGGCTGCTTAAACCCGCCACAAGTGCACCTGCGGCCATGTAACTGGCAGCTCGACCAAGGTTGTAGGCGATTGAAAAGTAGATTGGTTTTGTTTTATCAGTTGCAAGCTGTAAAGAACTGGCAATACCACCGCACATAGCTATGCAGTGGCCACTACCAATGAGACCCATCACAAATGCACTAATAAATAGAGGGTCAATCATTACTTTTGTTATGTTGTTCTTTATCATCTTCAAACAAGATACTATGGCCTTGTTTATTTAAATCAGAAAACTGTTCGCCACGGACAGCCCAGAAAAAAACACCAATTGCGATCATAACGAATAATATAGCAATTGGAATTAGGATATAAATTATACTCATAACTTTAATAACCTCAGGGAGTTACAGATCACAATAATGGAACTTGTGGACATACCAATCACTGCCATCCAAGGCGCTACTAAGCCCAATGCTGCAAGTGGCAGGATAGAACCATTATAAAGCAACGACAGTGCTAAGTTTTGTTTAATTATCCGCCGTGTTTTTTTAGATACGATAAGCAAATGCTCAATTGCGGCTAAGTCACTGTTAAGTAAAACTACGTCAGCTGTATTTTTTGAAATATCAGCACCTGTATCCATTGCAATTGACAAGTGAGCGCTGTTAAAGACAGGACTGTCGTTTACGCCGTCGCCCACCATAGCAACAATTTCATTTTGCTTTGACCAAAGTTCAACTTCACTTTGTTTATCTTGAGGCAGACAACCTACTTTGAAACTATCCAACTTTAACCTTTGAGCAATCTGTTGCCCCGCACTCGACGCATCCCCTGTTAACATATGGCATGTTAAGCCTTGAGCTTGCAAAGAGGCGATTAAGGGTGCTGCATTGTCTTTTACTTCATCAATAAAGTAAAAATTTGCGACAGGCTGTTTATCAACATAAAAAGTTGCTTGTGCATTACATTTACTGTTATCGAACCAGCCACTCTTACCGATAGCGTAATGATGATTATCATCGTGACCAGAAATACCAAGCCCTGGGTGCACGTTAATATCATATAAATGGCGCTGCTCAGGTGTGTACTTATTAAATGCTGTCGCGATAGGGTGCTCTGAATAGCTTTCAAGTTGGGCAGCAAGAGCCAATACTTGTTGTTTAGAGATACTATCAACCAATAAATCAACAGAGTCTATACTGAAACGCCCTTGAGTTAATGTGCCTGTTTTATCAAATGCAACACGTGTTAATTGTGGTAATGTTTCAAGTACATGAGCTTGTTTTATCAGTATCCCTTTGCGAGTTAACGTTGCGACTGCACAGGTCAATGCGGTTGGAATAGCTAAACTCAACGCACAAGGACATGTTGCGACAAGCACAGCAATAGTGATCCAAAACGCATGTGCGGGGTCAACTTGATACCAACCAATGGCTGTTAATGAAGCAAAAACTAATAAACAAGCGACAAACCACTGCGCAACTTTATCTGTTATTTCAACTAACTTAGGGCGTGTGGCGAGTGCGCTGTGTTGTAGTTTAATGATTTGGTTAAGTAAGGTATTTTGGCCTATCTTGTTTATTTCAATTGTGATCACACCATCATGATTTACAGTGCCAGCAAATACTTGATGGTCAATGTATTTCTTAACAGGTAAATGCTCTCCCGTCATCATGGATTCGTCAACCGTTGTGGTGCCCGAGCAGATAACGCCATCGGCTGGAATGGTTTCACCAGGCTTTATTAACACGCGATCATTTAGCTTTAATTTTTTAGCCGCAATTATATGTTCTTGGTCGTCTTTATCTAACGTGCGAGCGGTTAAAGGTAATAGTTTTTGTAAGTTCGCAGTAAATTCACTTGCTTTGAGACGAGCGCGAAACTCTAGATATTTACCGAGTAAAAGTAAGAAGGTAAACATGCAAATAGATTCAAAGTATACTTCACCGACTTGCATAACTGTGGCGTAACTACTGGCAATATAAGCACCAAATATTGCTAATGATACGGGCAAATCCATATTCAATTGTTTTGCTTTAAGGCCATTAATCGCATTAGTTAAAAAGGGTAACGCACTATATAAAATAACAGGGGAGGCAAGGATTAGGCTGATCCAGCGGAAATATTGCTCAAAATTTTCTTCCATGCCTGAAAACATACCGAAGTACATTGCAAATGCAAACATCATCACTTGCATTGTCATCAAACCAGCGACACCTAATCGGCGTATATAGGCTTTAGCGACTAACTGTTTTTGACTTGCTTCTATATCAGCTTGAAAAGGGTAGGCTTTATAGCCAATTTCCATTAATGATTTGATTAATTCACTTAGTGGAGTACGTTCTTTGTCCCATTGGATCATAGCGCGATTAGTTGATGTATTTACATCGACTCGTTTAATCGCCGGTATATTTAATAATTGTTTTTCAATTAGCCACGCACAAGCTGCGCACGTAATCCCTTCAACAGTTAGTAATACCTCACTAATATCATTAGTCTGAGATATAAATTCGTCTTGAATATCGGGGTTATCATAACTGGTGATGAAGGCCAATTGCTCTGGAACGAGCTGCTGAACTTTACCTGCTCGAACAGTCCTAAATTTATAATAGTCAGTCATACCTTGACTGACTATTGTCTCGGCTACAGTTTGGCAGCCAATGCAGCACATTGGTTGTTCGCTACCATCAATATTAACGGTAGCGCTAAAGCCTGAAGGCACACTTTCAAGGCAATGAAAGCAATTATTAGACATAATACTTGGACTACTTATATTCAGGGCTTATAGAAATACTTTGCTCACTTGGCAAAGTAATGTTTTCTTTTAGTTTCCAGCTACCATCAACGGGCTCGATAAATACAGTGTATGTTCCATTTACAAAACTAGGAATAATGGCTGTGAATTCACTTTTTGCGTTGGGCGTCAGGTGTATATCAAAATCATGAGCTTGGATTGTTCTATGATAAAATGATAACTTTAAAGAGTGAATATTGCTTGTGTCACCCTTGGTAAATTTAAAACTTACTTTATCTGCTTCAACACCAAGTTCACCATGCAAGTATAAAGCCTTTGCTTTATCAAATTTACTCAGTTCTAAATTAATCGCTTTACCTTTTTTATAATAATCATCGACGACCATATCGGGGCCATTCCCAATTGCCGTAATAAATAATGATATGCAGCCAATGATAGTAATTGCTGGGAAAAAGATTAAGAACCAAGGCCAGAAATTTTTATACCAAGGAGTAGGGTTCATAAGTAAGCTTAATTTGTTTACGGTGTAGGTATTTTATAGGATTTGAATTAAAAAGACTAAAAAAAAGCCTCCAGATGGAGGCTTTTTTGATCTTAATTAATCTATTGAATTAAAAGATTAATATTTAAACATTTAATTAACGTTTTGCTTATTTATCTTGCGATAAACTGTAAACATAAGCCGTTAATAGATGAACTTTGTCTTCACCTAAAATGTCTTTCCACGCAGGCATTACACCAGCACGACCGTTATTTAATGTTTCTTCAACAGCACGTTGAGAACCACCATATAACCAGATGTTATCTGTTAAGTTAGGAGCACCAAATGGTAAGTTATGGGCAACAGAACCTTTACCATCAACACCATGACATGCAGCACACATGGCAAACTTAGCTTCACCTGCTTTCGCATCTTTTTGGTTAACAGTACGACCTGATAAGCTTAAAACATGCGCGGTCATTTCTTTAACGCCTTGTTCGCCTAAAGCAGCACCCCATGGTGGCATTGCAGCAACACGACCATAAAGTAGTGTTTCTTTAATTTTGTCAGGCGTGCCGCCGTATAACCAGTCTTTATCCGTTAGGTCAGGGAAGCCGTGACCACCACGAGCATCTGAACCGTGACACTGCGAACAGTTCTGAGCGTATAAGCGTTGACCAATTTCAAGTGCTTTGTCGTCTTTAACAAGCATTTCAATATCTTGGCTAGCATAGCCTTCAAATATAGGGCCAAAACGTTTATCTGCATCAACAAATTCTTGATCTAATTGAACTCGCTGACCGTTAGCTAGTGCATCTTCAGTTGCCTTTTTAGACTCTTCTAAAGAAGTAATACCTTGGTTAGAACTAGTCCATTTAAATACGCCTTCCCAATTACCTAAACCTGGGTAAGCGGCAAGGTAGTATACTGACCATGCAAATGTTGCAAAGAACATGTAAGTCCACCACTTAGGCAGTGGGTTGTTTAGTTCTTCAATCCCATCAAACTCATGCCCACAGCTTTCACCCTCTTCAACCCCAGCGTAGTTCTTTAAGTTCCACACTAGTAGGCCAAAAATAATAAATAGGCACGCAAGGGTTAATACAATAACCCATATACTCCAAAAGCTAGTCATTTCTCAGACCCCTTTTCCTCGTTAGAGATTGTTTTGTTATGCTCTTTTTCATCTTCGAAAATGGCATTAGCAGCACTGTCAAAGCGTGTTTTGCTACGCTTGCTGAATGCCCACACAACAATAACAATAAATAATACTAAAATTATCAGAGTTAAAACGCCTCTGTATGTTCCGTAATCCATAATTAATTACTTCAAGTGCGTGCCAAGCTGTTGCAAATAAGCAATAAGGGCTTGCATTTCTGTCGCACCCTTGTTGTTATTCATTGCATCAACTTTGGCAACGTCTGCTATTAGTTCCTCATCACTACCGTACCCTAAACCTGGGTGTGCCGGGTTTTCTGGGTTAATAGCAAATGTGTCACGGAAAATTTTAAGTTTTTTAAGAGTCAAGCTAGTATCAACGCGATTCTCATCTAACCAAGGGTATCCTGGCATATTCGATTCAGGTACCACAGCACGTGGGTCCATTAAGTGAGCATAATGCCAATCGTCTGAGTAACGTTTACCTACACGGGCAAGATCAGGACCAGTTCGCTTTGAACCCCACTGAAATGGGTGATCCCATACTGACTCACCAGCTACAGAGTAATGACCATAACGCTCAACTTCATCACGAAAAGGGCGAATCATCTGTGAGTGACAGTTATAACAACCTTCACGTACATAGATATCGCGACCTTCCATTTCAAGCGCGTTTAATGGACGAAGTCCATCAACAGGCTTAGTTGTGTCGTCTTGGAACATCAGTGGAGTAATCTCTACTAATGCACCAAAGCTGATTGCAAACACAGTTAAGATAGCCATCAGGCCAACGTTCTTTTCAACTATTTCATGCTTATTTTGTGATTTTTTATTGCTCATCATCTCACTCCGTTATGCTAATTGTGCTTGCGCGTCTAATTTCAACGAATCATTCTTCGCTGCAATTGTACGGTAAACGTTATAAGCCATAACTAGCATGCCCGCTACGATGAATACACCGCCTACAAAGCGCATAACATAGAAAGGGTGTGACGCTTGTAGCGATTGGACAAAGCTATACATTAATGTACCGTCAGAATTTACTGCACGCCACATTAGACCTTGCATTACACCTGAAATCCACATTGCAACGATGTATAAAACAACACCTACAGTATGTAACCAGAAATGGGTATTAACTAGTTTCACGCTGTACATACGTCCTTGCGAGAATAGAGCAGGGATAAGGTGATAAATAGCACCAATAGATATCATTGCAACCCAACCTAACGCACCAGAGTGTACGTGACCTACGGTCCAGTCAGTGTAATGAGACAGAGCATTTACAGATTTAATCGCCATCATTGGGCCTTCAAAGGTAGACATACCATAGAAAGACAATGAAACAACTAAGAAACGAAGTACTGGGTCAGTACGTAATTTATGCCATGCACCTGATAGAGTCATTATGCCATTTATCATACCGCCCCATGAAGGAACAAATAAGATGATGGACATAACCATACCTAAACTTTGCGTCCAATCTGGCAGCGCGGTGTAGTGTAAGTGGTGAGGACCAGCCCAGATGTATAAAGAAATTAGAGCCCAAAAGTGAACAACTGATAAGCGATAAGAGTACACCGGACGACCAGCTTGTTTTGGTACAAAGTAGTACATCATACCTAAGAAACCAGCAGTTAGAAGGAAGCCAACAGCATTGTGACCATACCACCACTGAACCATTGCATCTACGGCGCCTGCATAGATGGAATATGATTTAGTTAATGACACTGGAACAGCCATACTATTTACAATATGCAATACAGCAACAGTGATTATAAAACCAGCATAAAACCAGTTAGCAACGTAGATGTGCGATACTTTACGCTTAATTAACGTGCCAAAAAACACGATGGCGTAAACAATCCAAACAACGGTGATTAAAATATCAATCGGCCATTCTAGTTCCGCATACTCTTTAGAACTTGTAATACCTAGTGGTAATGTGATGACCGCAAGCACGATAATTAACTGCCAACCCCAAAATGAAAAGGCGGCTAATTTATCTGAGAAAAGGCGCGTTTGACAAGTACGTTGTACGACATAATATGATGTCGCAAAAAGTGCGCTTGTACCAAATGCGAAAATTACTGCGTTCGTGTGTAACGGACGTAGTCGAGAGTATGTTAACCATGGTGTATCGAAGTTAAGTGCTGGCCAAGCTAATTGGGCAGCAATCAGAACCCCAACACTCATGCCAACGATGCCCCAAATCACTGTCATAATAGCGAATTGGCGTACAACTTTATAGTTATACTCAGTTTGTGATGCTACTGTTTGGCTCATTTTCTGGCTTCCGCTGCAATAAATGCGTTTAGAAATGAATTACCCACTTTAAAAAGTGGGGCCTACTATTACTTCACAAGTATGTTACCTAAAACCCTCAATGCCATGACTGCTTCAGAAAACAAACTCGCGAAACCCTTATTTTGCGGGGAAATGATAAATTTTTTGGCCTAAAAAAGATAGGTCAATTGCATAAAATTATGACATCAATCAATTTTTATCATGTAGTTGTTTACTTTTTGACACACTTTCTTAGTAATTGACTCTGATCGTTTCACTAAACTTGTATTTTAATAGGGGAATTATTAGTATCGCCCTTTACTTTGCTCAAGGATTACAATGTCAATTAAGCATATTATAGTGTTTATTTTTACACTTACCTTATTAATTGCCTGCGATCCGATCACAGCAAATAAAGATGAGATAGCAACAAACTCACAATGTCAGCCTAATCAAGCTTGCACATACCCAAAAAAAGCTAAAATATGGTTAAGTGAGCACCTTATTTCTCCTGAAACTCCCTTTAAAATTAATGTCTCCCTTAGCGACGGTAATATTATCCACAGCGCGAAACTTGAAGGTGTGACTATGTATATGGGTTACATTCCGCTGCAGTTTAAATTACAAGATAATGTGTTGACTGCAAATGCAATGGTCGGTATTTGTTCAGAACGAAACATGACCTGGAAACTGATACTTGAGCTCAAAAACCAAAAAAATCAGATAGAGTCTGTTTATTATTATTTTACAGTAATCTATTAGGGCGTGTTGACCTTTGTGGATTGAAATTTGTTCAACCTAGGGGCGATTTAATCGCGGCGCGAGGTTTGTAACCTAGCGGGCTAAGTAAAAACCGAGTAACAAAGAGTCAATCGCCCCTAGGAAGAACCCTTTGGGCAGCGCATGTTTGGTATTTATACTGCGTTATCACCTATTTATGGGGAACAACCACACGACATAGGCTCTGCCTTGCCTAAATACCAAACATACTGCTGCCAAATCAATCACGAAAGGTCAACACGCCCTAATTTCTAGATTCAATTATTTGAATACCTATTCACTACATAAGCAGCAAGGGTATATCCCCTCGGTTAGTCATATTTCATTACGTGTAGAGTGTGCATTCTGATCATTCTATTCTCTCATTATTTAGGGTCTGTTGACCTTTACAAATTTAACCTTGAAAGGTCAACAGACCCTTAATCTATATTCTTAGGCGTTATTTTTATAAAGGACTGATTCTGATAGTAGAATTACTTGCAACCACTATCTTACATACAACCTTTTTTACTCCAACGGCGCTTCTATCTTGGGTGGGGTGAGTATTTGTTGACGGATAATGAACTTAATCGTCGTTGTTTAGCCATCGAATTCGTTAGTAAAAAAAGTCCATTTTGCGGTTTTTATAAAATGGTGTAATTAAGTTGTAAATTTAGCTTTTTTGGATATTTTCACAAGTAATTACAGTTAATTACAAATTTATCGTTATTAATTTCATTCGTAGTTTAAATGCATTCTTATTTTTTTAATTAATTGTTTTTTAATTGTTTTAATTAATTAACAATGAAACATTCATTCACCTTATTCCCTGGTTTAGGGAACTGTAAAACAGAATTAAAGCCCCTTGTTTTTTTATTCAGTTTTCGTTCAGTTAAATCCCCCTAAGTTGCGCTGCGCTATCTCGACATTCTTAAATAAAACGAGCGCTGCCTAAATTAGGTATTTTTCCAACAAGTAGGGTATTACATGAAAAAATCAATAATTAGCTTAGCTGTTATAACGGCTATTCCTATGTTCACCAGCATTGAAGTTGTAGCTGCTGATGAAGTTCAAGCTATAGAAAAAATTCAAGTCACAGGTTCACGCATTAAACGCTCAGACATGGAAAGCGCAAGCCCAATAACGTTGATCAGTGCCGATGATATACAAGCTATGGGTGCAACAAGTATCGATAGCGTGTTACAAAAAATGACCGCAACAGGCGGAGCAATGACAAACCCTGGGGTTAATAATGGCTCTGGTGGTAACGCTCGTATTGATCTACGTGGTTTAGGCGCGCAACGAACATTGGTACTAGTTAATGGTCGTCGTATGATCAATTCAGGGACTGGCGCTGCATCAACTGTTGATTTAAATACCATTCCCGTATCAATGATCAAGCAAGTTGAAGTGTTAAAAGATGGCGCATCTGCTGTTTACGGCAGTGATGCGGTCGCGGGTGTTGTAAATATTATTTTAAAAGATGATTTTGAAGGCCTTGAATTAAACGCAAATACTGCAATTACAGGTGAGGGTGATGCATCTGAGAATTCAATCGACTTCACAGTCGGTAGCAGTTTTGATAAAGGTAATATCGTGATTGGTATGCAGTACACAGATCGTGGCAAAGCATCTCAAGCAGATCGTGATTTTTCTAAGTGCCCAATAGATGAAGGCGTTGACGGTTTATTCTGTACAGGTTCTGCCTACAATGAAGGTGGCCATATATGGAATGGTAACGGTGCAAAAGGCACAACGGTAAATGCAAAAGGTGAAGATACACAAGTTTCACTAATTGATGATGACGGAGTAACTGGCCGTGGCGGTGATTACCACCGTTACACCAATGAAGACAGCTATAATTACTCACCAACAAGTTACCTTTATACGCCAATGGAGCGTTTAAACTTAACAGGTATAGCAACATACGAACTATCTGACGATACCAGCTTATTTACTGAGTTTACGTATACTAAACGCTGGTCAGAGCAACAAATGGCGCCGCAGCCTGTCTGGTTTGATTTTGAATATACGCAGGCAATGGGCGATTCAATGCTTAATCAAAGCTACGATCAACGAGTTGACCTTGATGGTGATGGTTACCTTGATAAAGATGCGGATGGTAACTACGTAACGCAAGAAATGAACTATAAGTACGGTGATAAAATCTCATATGGTCGCCGTATGTCAGACACGGGTGAACGTTATTTTGAGCAATCAGTAGATACAGTACGTGCTGTGATCGGTGCTGAAGGTCTAATTGGAGATTATGCATGGGATGTGTCGGCTAACTTTGGCCGCAATGACTCGGTTGATAAGCTAAGTAATCTACATAACATGGGCGCAATTGGTGATCAAATTGACGCAGGTACATTTAATCCACTTGATCAACAGGCGTGGGTTTCAGACAATTTCCGCAAAAATGTTTACACTGAAGTAAATAATGGTGGGAGTCAGTTATTTATTCTAGCCGCAGCTGTTAGTGGTGAGTTGCTAGAACTGCCTGCGGGTTATGCAGCATTTGCGGCTGGTGTAGAACGCCGCCAAGAAAAAGCATGGTTCACCCCAGACTCATTAACGGCACAAGGTTTGGCTAATGATCCGCGTGTTGAAGCGACTTCTGGTGGCTTTGATGTCAATGAGGCTTATCTTGAGCTTGCAATTCCATTACTTGCTGATAAACCATTTGCTGAGCATGTTGAGTTAAGTGCAGCCATTCGCGCATTTGATTACAGTACCTTTGGTTCAGATGAAACATGGAAATTAGGCCTAACGTGGAAAGCAAATGATGAATTAATGCTACGTAGTGTTGTGTCTACCGCTTTTCGTGCACCGACAGTCAATGAACTTTACTCAGGTAATTCTCCATCATTTGATCAAGTAGATTACCCTGGCGCGCAAAAACAAGCAGAAGTAACGGTTGGTGGTAATTCAGCGTTAACCCCTGAAGAAGCAGATACATTAACTGTTGGCCTTGTTTATGAACCACAGTGGTTTGATGGTTTCTCAATGACGGTTGATTACTTTGATATTGATATTGAAAATGCAATTACAAAGGTCGATAGTCAGTATATAGTTGATCAATGCTTAAATAATGCGGCTAACGCGACAACGCCATTGTGCCAATCAGCAGGTATTTCTATTGATGCAACAGGACGCATCAAATTTAATAACAAAATACAGAATATAGGCTCTGAAAAAACCTCAGGGTATGATTTGAATTTGGCATATAACTTTGAGGCAGCGGGTCTTAATTGGCGCGCAGGATTAGACACAACTTACCTTGATGAATATGTTAAACAAGTGACTGGAGACCCAGTTGAATACGCTGGTGTGATCACTTCTGGCTCAGGTGGCTATGCAGAAATCAAATCTAATCTTAGCCTTAAAGTTGCTGGAGATAGTTGGGACGCTCAATATAAAGCGCGTTATATTTCAGGTATGGACAGCTTTAAGTGTATAGGTAAGGAAGATACATGCTACGCGCCAACAACACCGAGTGTTGTTTATCATGATGTGAGCGGCTCTTACCTAATTAATGAAACAGTCGCATTGACTGCGGGTATCAATAACCTATTTGATAAGCAGCCTCCATATTACTCTGGTAATAATGATTCAAATACGGACCCGTATACGTATGATGTATTAGGCCGTCGTTTCTTTGCAAGCATGAGCATTAAGTTCTAAGTAACCGACACTTAGATTAAATTACTTTTAAGGCCTAGGGCGTGTTGGCCTTTCGTGATTGATTTTGCAGCAGTATGTTTGGTATTTAGGCAAGGCAGAGCCTATGGTGTGTGGTTGTTCCCCATAAATAGGTGATAACGCAGTATAAATGCCAAACATGCGCTGCCCAAAGGGTTCTTCCTAGGGGCGATTAACTCTTTGTTGCTCGGTTTTTACTTAGCCTGCTAGGTTACAAACCTCGCGCCGCGATTAAATCGCCCCTAGATTGAACAAATTTCAATCCACAAAGGTCAACACGCCCTAGTTTTACTAGGCCTTTTTTGTTGAACAAATCCAAGGGCAGCAGTAAACTAACGTCTGTAACTAAAATTTAGGTTATCTCATATTTAATAGGAGAACTGATTGTTAAAGCAGGATGAAAACTTATCCTTTATTATCGAACCTGAGCTCAGTCCTCGTTCTGAGCAACGCATTGATTTGTATTTCTCTATCCCAAACGAAATGGGTATTAACCCACAAACCTTAACCGAAGAGTCTTACTTCAATAACCACTTTAAATCTTATTTAGCGTATAACGCCAATAATATTCACCTACCTTTAGTACGAAGCCGTTTTGTCAGTAAAAATAAAGGTGAACAGCAAGATTATCGGCAGAACCTTAATCTTTATTGTTATCAAGTCAGATTAGCTATTGAAACGGATATCAAAGAAGCGCTTAAAATAGAAGAACTTGATGAGTTTTATCAACGGGCCATTGAGCTGTGTGAACAAAGCCAAAGCTTACTAAAAAAATTGCGCCGTTATACCCCAGAAGATGAAAAGCTAATTTCATTTTACACTAATGCCGATAATTATTTGAGTTGGCAAATTGAACAGTCATTTTTAAGGTTACTGGATGAAGGCCCACGAAGTAGCGATCACGCAAAAGAACGCACTGATTTGCTGAATTTTTGTAAGTTTGAACAAACATACCGCCAAGAGCAGCAGTACAACTCAGATTCAACACTTAAAGATGCTAACCGTATTACTAATAAAATGCGTTTGTTACAGCGTTTAATTGAGCATGGCGTCGTATTAACAAGACAAACTCGTCATTTAAATAGTTATTTAAAGCGGTTAGTAAAAGGCAGCGTGACGGCAGTTATAATGGCCTTAGTCATGTTGGTTGTACTTAATGCGCGCAGCACTTTTACAGAAGTAACAGCAACATTGATTATTATTCTTGGTGCTATTTACGGTATGCGTGAAATATTTAAAGAAGATATAACCCGGGTTATTTGGCGAGCAATTGTAAAAGGACGGCCGAAGTGGCGCTTTCAATTTAATAACAGTGTTACGAAAGATAAAATTTCAACACAATATATTTGGCTTGAATACACTCGCTTTAAACATATTCCGCAGCAAGTGAGGAATATATTTTCAAAACGACGACAACAGAACAAACAAGCCGCGCAATGGTTACATTTTGCCAGTGAAACGCGAGTTAATGCCAAAGAGTTTTTACCCGGTTATGATAGTTTGCAGCAAACACTGCAATTTAACTTGGCACCTTTTGCTCGTTATTTAAAAAAAGGTGAAGGTAAGCTGTATAATGTTGAAAATAATAAAATATCTAAACAAAGTGTGGAGCGTCGCTATCAGCTAAACTTGGTAGTCGTTTATAGCAGTGCTGATAAAGTAACGCACCAGCGCTATAAAATCACTTTAAATAGAAGTAAAATTGTAAATATAGAGCTGATTTACAGTGAAAAATAATTTTCTCGTTGAGCTGAGTGAAGCTGTTATTCTATTTTCTTTGATCAGTGGCTTGGCTATAAAAACCAGATGGTGATCAGTTACCATCTGGTGAGGCTATTATTTTTCTAGGCCTGTTTTACTATATAACGAGACGCGATCAGAGACTAAAGTGATCTCAATCTTTTTATCACCACCGCCCCATGTGCAGTTAGTGTGTAGCGTTTTTTCAACACATTTGTCAGCTGCACCCAATATTGCTTCAACGTCAGTTTTACTCATACCAATTTCAATTTTTTCGTAATTTTCTAAATTGATTTTTGAACAAGCCGACAACGTTAAAATGGCAGCAACTATTAATAATTTTTTCATTTTTTAACTTCCTTTATTTAGTGTTTGAACTTTCTAATTTGTACTATCATGCCCATTTTCGGGTGGTCAAAATAATGAACTTCATTGCTAATTACACGCTTAAATTGTGAAAAACGAGCACGCTGAATATCGCCTGTAGGTAATGCTTCATTGATGTCGAAATTTGCGTTAATGAAAAGATAATGACGAAGGTAAATATTAAAAACCCCTTCTAGCTCCCAGCTATCGCTGGCTTTTTCTTCTGTGGTAGGTAATGAAGAATTGAAGCTAACTTGATTAATAAAATCATCACTTTGGTAGTTCGCTGTTTTAGCTATATAGGGGGCTGGTATCAGTTGCCCGCCAAATAACGAAATGTGTTCAGATCGTGATTTACTTGCACCTTTAAAACGCCAGCCCGTATGCAATAGCGGTTTCAATCCTTTACGAACAAGTGATTGCTGTTGGGGTATGAATTTTAATTGTTCAGGCGCTAACAGGTACGTTTGCTCCATGTCATCTTTTACAGGGGCTAAAGGGCTTAAAGGCAGTACGTTGTAGCTACTTAGGTAATCAATATTCTCATCACACAAGTTTGAACGACTAACGCTTATTAATGAATCAGTAAAAGAGGCTGAGTTAAAACGACTATCACCATTAATACAATCTTGTTTGGCTTGCTCTTCATAAATAGGTGTCAGTAAATCAAGATTATTAGATTTTTTTATCGGGTCTTTATCTAAGCTGAAATCTTCTTGCATGTAGGGGGCAGGGCGTTGCTTAAAAATCAGCACTTCCACTTCAAACCAGCGTTCAGCAAATGCAGTGCTACTAAATACACAACACAACAATAATAGGGACTTTTTAAACAACATTAATGGCTAACCTTTTTAGAGAAATCTGCAATCATTGCAGTGACCATTTTTAAACGCTCACGGGCACTTGCCTCATTGATCGCAAAACGCAATTTATTTGCGCCATCCATTTTGTACACCTTAGGCGCACTTTGTATCAAACCTATAATGAAGCTAGGATTAACCTTTGTATCTTGGCTGAACTCAAAATAACCTCCTTTAGGGTTTGCCTCAATTTTTTTAATTCCCAGTTCGCTGGCTTTTAGCTTAAGTTGTTGAAGGCTGAATAAGTTTTTAGCCGCATCAGGCAATAAACCAAAACGGTCAATTAATTCAACCTGTAATTCATCCATATCATCTACATTAGCACAGCTGGCAACGCGTTTGTACATGCCCAATCGTGCATTTACATCGTGAATATAATCATCAGGCAACAGTGCTGCTAATTTTAAATCCACTTCGCTTTGTTGTTGTAATAAGTTATCAAGTGTTGGCTCTTTGCCATCACGCAGTGACTTGACGGCTTGCTCAAGCATTTCCATGTATAGGTTAAAACCAATGGTGTGCATTTGCCCTGATTGATCATCGCCAAGTAGCTCACCCGCGCCGCGGATCTCTAAATCGTGAGTTGCCAGCGCAAAACCTGCGCCTAAATCTTCTAGTGACTCAATGGCTTCTAGGCGCTTTACAGCATCTTTAGACAGCGCTTTAGGGTTACCTGTTAGTAAATAAGCGTATGCTTGATGATGGCTACGTCCAACGCGACCGCGCAATTGGTGAAGCTGCGCTAAGCCAAGTTTATCAGCACGATCCATAATAATCGTGTTTGCGGTCGGGATATCAATGCCGGTTTCAATAATGGTCGTACACACGAGCACGTTATATTTTTGATGATAAAATTCACTCATCAATTGCTCTAAATCACGTTCGCGCATTTGCCCATGAGCAGAGGCAACACTTGCCTCTGGTACCCATTCGCTGATCTCTTCAGCAACGCGGTCGATGGTATCTACGTTATTGTGTAAAAAGTAAACTTGGCCACCGCGTTTAATCTCTCGTAGTATGGCTTCGCGTATCAATTCGGCGTCGCGTTGGCGCACAAAAGTTTTAACCGCAAGGCGTTTAGCAGGTGGTGTGGCGATAATTGATAAGTCTCGCATACCACTCATGGCCATATTTAATGTTCTGGGAATTGGAGTGGCCGTCAGCGTTAATATATCTACATCAGCACGTAGTGATTTAATTTTTTCTTTTTGGCGAACACCAAAGCGATGCTCTTCATCAACAATTAATAAGCCTAAATCTTTAAAAATGATATCTTGTTGGATTAGTTTATGCGTTCCAATCACGATATCTAGCTTGCCATTGGCCATTCTTTCAAGTGTGTCTTTTTGTTCTTTTGGAGAATTAAAGCGAGACAAAACGCCCACTTCAATTGGAAAATCAGCGAAACGGTCTTTAAAATTTTCATAATGCTGTTGGGCAAGTAAAGTGGTCGGTACAAGCACCGCGACTTGCTTATCATCATTAATAGCGACAAATGCAGCCCTCATAGCGACTTCGGTTTTACCAAAGCCAACATCGCCACATACTAGTCGATCCATCGCTTGTTTACTTTGCATATCACCGAGCACCGCTTCAATGGCACTGCGCTGATCGTCTGTTTCTTCAAACGGGAAGCCATCACTAAACGCACGATAAGCTGCGCCATCAAGAGCGAATGCATTTCCTGGTTTAGCTTGGCGCTGCGCATAAATATCTAATAGCTCAGCTGCAACATCACGCACTTTTTCAGCTGCACGCTTTTTAGCTTTGTCCCATGCATCAGATCCAAGTTTATGAAGCGGGGCGCTTGCTTCTTCACCACCAGAGTAGCGGCTTAGCATATGCAGTGCTGACACTGGGACGTAGAGTTTTGCTTCACCCGAGTAGGTGATAGTGACAAATTCAGTGACTAGACCTGCGGCGTCAATGGTTTGTAGCCCTTGGTAGCGGCCAACACCATGATCAAGGTGAACAATAGGCTGGCCTACTTTTAACTCAGCTAAATTACGTATTAGTGCATCTTGGCTTGCTTCGTATTTATGCTTTCGACGACGTCGTTGCGATACTTTTATGCCGAGTAATTCTTGTTCAGTAATAATAGTCAGCGGTGGTTTACTGCTTAGCACAACACTTTGTTCAAGTGGGCTTACAATTAAGCCAACATCACTGTTACTTGCTGTAAATTCATCAAACGTATTAAATTCTTTTAACTTTAATCCACTCGGTTTTAGTATTGCCAGTAATGACTCACGGCGACCATCCGATTCAACAGACAGTAAAACACGGCCTTTTTGTTTTTTCTGTGTACTGACGTAGTCAATAAATGCGTGATAGGGCTCATGTAGCTTATGGTCAATACGGATTGCAGGGAGTTCTAATGTGGCTAAGTTTTTATTACCCGCTTTGGTAGGTAGCTTAGCCTGCGAGAGTTTAATGCGGGCAAAGTTACCTAAATTTGAAAACAGCTCATTAATGGGTTGATATAAGCTGACAGGTTCAAGTAGTGGGCGCAGCGGATCAACACGACGGTTTTCATATCGGACATTTACGTCATGCCAAAAATTATCCGCGGCATGTTCAACATCCCCTAATTGCATTACCGTCGTTGTATCAGGGAGGTATTCAAAAATAGTGGCTAATTGATCAAAAAATAGCGGCATGTAATATTCAATACCTGCCGGCCAGTTTCCTTTAGTGACTTGCATATAGACTGAGTCTTGCTCAGAGCTAGCTCCAAATTTTGAGCGGTAATTAATACGAAAACGCTCTATATCAGCTTCGTTTGTTGGAAACTCATGGGCAGGCAGTAACTCTATTTTTTCTACTTTATCGTCAGAGCGTTGGCTTTCAACGTCAAATAAGCGAATTGAATCAAGCTCATCATCAAAAAAGTCAAGCCTAAAAGGATGCGGGCTACCCATTGGGTATAAATCAACAATAGAGCCTCGAATTGCATACTCACCGTGTTCCATTACTTGTTGCACATGTAAATAACCAGCTTGCTCTAAGTTATTGCGCAAGCTATGGGTATCTAAAATATCACCCACTTTAAAGTTTATAGTGGAGCCATAAATAAATGATGCAGGAGCAGTGCGTAGCATTAGGGTTGAAACCGGCACAATTAATACACTTTGTTGTTCTTTTTTGAGCGTATTTAATGTTGCTAGGCGCGCTGAGATAATATCTTGGTGTGGCGAAAAATGATCATAAGGAAGAGTTTCCCAATCAGGAAACACCATGACCGGATGATTTGGTAATAAGTACTCTAATTCAGTTTCTAAGCGCAAGGCACTGGGCGTGTCAGGTGTGACGATTAATACCAAACCGTCTTGTTGCTGAACCCCTTGAGCGATAGCAATACTTAATCCGCTACCGGTGAGTTGCCCCCATTGAATTTTATCTTTTTGAGATTTTACCCAAGGCAAGGCTGCCCATTGCGCAAACGCCATTTATTACTCCTTTATTTGACCTCGCAAGGTCACTATTTTAGTCGCGATAGATTCTAGTTAAGTCTTGGTAATGATCGATTCGACGATCCCGTAAATACGGCCATATACGTCTTACGTTTTCTGAGCGTTTTTGATCAAGTTCGATTACTAAAATTTGTTCATCAGTTGTATTAGCCTCAGAGAGTAGCTCACCTTGAGGGCCCGCAATAAATGAATTCCCCCAAAATTGAATACCGTTACTTTGAGCACTCGGGTCATTTTCATGGCCAACACGATTACAACTGATCACAGGGACCCCGTTTGCTACGGCATGCGCACGTTGAGAGATCACCCAAGCATCTTTTTGGCGAGCTTGTTCGCCTTTGTCATCACGCGGATCCCAGCCAATAGCTGTTGGGTAAATTAGTAGCTCAGCACCGGCCATAGCCATTAAGCGTGCGGCTTCAGGAAACCATTGATCCCAACATACTAACACGCCAAGTTTACCAACCGAGGTTTGAATTGGTTCAAAACCAAGATCACCTGGTGTGAAGTAAAATTTTTCGTAAAAGCCTGGGTCGTCAGGAATGTGCATTTTACGGTATTTGCCCGCAATAGTGCCGTCTTTTTCAAGTACGACGGCTGTATTATGATAAAGCCCTGTTGCACGTTTTTCAAAAAGTGACGCGACAATAACAATGCCAAGTTCTTTAGCAAGTTGGCCTAAAGTATTACTGCTAGGGCCAGGTATTGTTTCAGCTAAATCAAATACATCAACGTCTTCAGTTTGGCAAAAATAAAGACTGCGATGGAGTTCTTGAAGCACCACTAATTGCGCGCCTTGGCTTGCGGCATCGCGAATACCTGCGATTGATTTTGCCATGTTTTCGTCGGCATTATCACTATTTGTTTGTTGCACTAGGGCAACCGTTAACTTATCAGGGCTATTCACTTAGGGCCTCCGGCTAAAAATCCACGCGGTAATTGCATGGTAATACAATGTAAACTGCCAAATTGTGCAATGATTGGTAAACAATTCACACCAATAATTTTATGACTAGGGTAGGCGCTTTGTATACGTTCAAGGGCTAATGCGTCATTGCTGTCATTATACGTCGGTACAAGCACGGCATTGTTAATGATTAAATAATTCGCATAGGTTGCAGGGAGCCTATCATTGTCAGCGTTAAATACAGCTTTAGGCCATGGCAAATCAATTAATGTGTATGGTTTGCCTGTGTGAGTTGTAAAGCTTTTAAGCTGTTTTTCCATCGCATCTAGGGCGCTGTAATGCTCGTCATTGTTGTCGTCACATTTTACATAGACAAGGGTATTGTTAGGTGCAAAGCGCACGAGAGTATCAATGTGACTGTCGGTGTCATCACCGGCTAAGTAACCATGGTCTACCCATAAAAAGTCGTTTGCACCCAGCTGAGTACGTAAAACGTGCTCAATATCATCAGTGCTCAGTGACGGGTTACGATTTTGGTTGAGTAAACACTCGCGTGTGGTGAGCAATGTACCGTGTTCATTTATTTCAATACCCCCACCTTCAAGTACTAAATCAATGGCTTGATATTGATTATTGGAATGAGCGAGTTGTTTGACAAGCACTGCATTAATTTGATTATCCAATGTGCTTTCAAACTTGTTACCCCAGCCATTAAACGTGAAGTCGTTTATTGTTAGTTCTGCGGGGTTATCAAGCGATGCGCAGGTCAAAGGTCCATGATCGCGTGCCCATGTATCATTACATGGAGTCACTACAAAATGCACGCGACTTAAATCAACATCATTGGTAAGCAATAATTGCGTTATATGTGTTTTAAGTGTGTCATCGTGCGCGACGATCACTAACTGTTGAACGTTACATATATGTTGGCAAAGCTGTACATACACGGGCTCAACAGCGGTTAAATTATCACGCCAATCAGTGGCTTGATGAGGCCATGTTAGCATGACAGCGTCTTGCTCGGCCCATTCGGGTAAAAGTCTAAAGTTCATGGATTTAATAAACAAACAAAGGTGTTGCTAGTTTAGCATTTCGGCCGAAGAAGTCAGCTTTTTCATGGTTAATGTTCAGGTTTTGTTGGTGTGTTTGTGCTTTTATCGTTTTGGAATGATCCATCTAAAGGCGTATCGAGCGCTTGCTGTTGTTGGCGTTTTTTGAGCTGTCGCGTTTGTGCATGTAAAGTAGCGCGAACAACGAGTTCTTGATCTGAATCACGAATGGCAATAAATAGCAGCGTATATTGATATTGATCGTCATCTTGCTTTTCAATCGCAACGACTTCGGTATAACAATAAACGGCAGATGCTTCATGCTGTAAAAACAATTTTGTGCGAAATGTGTGACCTAATGAATACACGCTATCTGAGGTGAATTTAACACCGCCACCGCCATAACTATCGCAGTACATTGTATTATCTTCGGGCTGTTCTGATGCCAATATATGGCTCATTATTAGGTCTATTTTACGCGATTGTGCTTGTAAAAATACGGCAAGTTCTTGTGCTATATCGCCTAAGTTACGCAGTGGCCGTAATGAACTTAACTCTAATTCACTGACTTCATTGGCAAGCTTAAATAATGGGGGAATATCAGCTTCGAGTTGTGCGAGAGTTTTGGGAACCGCATGAGGGTCAACTGCAAATAGATTTACACGGTTACTTTCATCAATTTGAAAATATTGCTCAAACTCAGTTAGTTTTTCATTGTTCATATTAAGGCTCCTCGACGCACGAACTATTATAGTAGCGCTCGCGAGAAGAAATTGCTAGTTATCTGACACCCATAAAAAAGGGCAAACTACTGTTTGCCCTTATATTTTTAATCGCTATTAATTATAAATTACTTTCAGGTGTATCTACATTTTCACGCTTATGATGCAGGGCTATTTCATCCGCTAGCTCAGTGCGAGAACGTTTTTCACTTAGCTTACGATCTGTTAGCCAGTAAAAGAATAATGGTACAAAAAACACGGCTAAGAAAGTGGCGGCCATCATGCCACCCATCACGCCTGTACCAACGCTATGACGTGCACCAGCTCCTGCGCCAGAGCTAAGTACCAATGGAACAACACCTAAAATAAACGCTAATGATGTCATAATTATTGGCCTAAAACGCAAGCGTGCTGCTTCAAGTGCTGCGGCGCTGGCACTCCAGCCTTGTTGGTGCTTCATAAGGGCATATTCAACAATTAATATGGCATTCTTACTGGCCAGGCCAAGGAGTGTTACTAAGCCAATTTGAAAGTAAACATCGTTTGTCATGCCGACTAACCAAATTGACACCAGTGCGCCAAATGTACCAAATGGTAGTGCAAGCATAACTGATAATGGTAACGACCAGCGCTCGTATAAAGCCGCAAGAATTAAAAATACCATAATAACAGCCAGGCCAAGTGCGATACCTGTAGTGCCAGAACTTCGTTTTTCTTGGAATGCAGAGCCTGTCCAATCGTAGGTCATATCAGGTGGTAACACGGCTTTTGCGATGCGTTCCACTTCAGCAATTGCTTGACCAGAGCTATAACCGGGAGCTGCATTACCGAGCAGTTTTACCGCCGGTAAATTGTTGTAGCGGTTAAGGCTCTCAGGCCCGCGGCTAAAATCGACATTTGTAAATGCAGACATTGGCACCATGGTTCCTTGGTTGTTTTTAACATAAATACGGCCAATGTCATCAGGCTTCATCCTAAACTCAGCTTCAGCAGACATCAATACCTGCCATGCACGACCAAACTTGTTAAAGTCATTTACATAGTAAGTGCCCAGCGTGCCGGCAAGGGCAGTAAAGGCATCGTCAATTTCAATACCCATTGCACGTGCTTGTTCGCGGTCAACATTTACTTTTAGCTGTGGGGCATTAGGACGCCAAAGCGTTTGCAAGCCACTTAAAACAGGACTCTTTTGTGCTTCAGCCATCATCATTCCCATGGCTTGTTGTAGTTTCTCGGGGCCACCAGCACCTTTGTTTTGAATATAAAACTCAAAACCACCGGTACTGCCTAAACCAAAAATAGCAGGGGGATTAAATGCAAGTACTAAGGCTTCGTTAATATGTGCAGTTTTCATAAACAGCTCATTGACGAGGCTTTTTGTATCTATCTCGCGTTCATCCCAATGTTTTTGGGTAACAAACAAGGTCGCGGCACTATTTTTATAACCGCCACCAATAAAGTCAAAGCCTGTAAAAGCAACCACGTTTTCATTAGCTGGGTTTGATTGCACTGCTGCAATTACTTCTTTTACTACTTCCTCAGTGCGTTCAAGCGATGAACCATCAGGTAAGAAAATAGCGGAGATGTAATAACCTTGATCTTCATCAGGGACTAAAGAACCAGGGGTATTTTTCCAAAGTCCAATAGTAATAGACACCATGCCAATCATTAATAATAAACCTAATGCGCCACGGCGAACCATATAGCCAACCGCGCCAACATATTTACTGGTTATTTTAGTAAAAATACGGTTAAACCATAAAAAGAAGGAGGCTGTTTGTTTATGTTCTTGTTTTAAAATAAGTACACATAACGCGGGGGTCATGGTCAATGCGACGACACCAGATAAACTCACTGCAATTGAGATGGTAATCGCAAACTGGCGGAATAACTCACCGGTTAAGCCACCTAAAAAGGCTATGGGCACAAATACAGAGCAAAGTACGAGTACAATCGCGACGACCGGACCTGATACTTCTTTCATTGCTTTTATGGCAGCTTCGTGGGCGCTGACATGCTCTTCATGCATAATCCGTTCGACATTTTCCAGTACAACAATGGCATCGTCAACAACAATACCAATGGACAGCACCATACCAAACAGAGTGAGTGAGTTAATAGAATAACCAAGCATGTACATACCAGCAAAGGTACCTAATAAAGACACTGGTACCGCTAATGTTGGAATTAGCGTCGCGCGCCAATTTTGTAAAAACAGATACACGACCAAGAAAACCAATATCATTGCTTCAATAAGCGTGATCACAACTTCACGAATAGACACTTCAACAAAGCGAGTGGTGTCGTAAGAGTTTAAATGCGCAAGACCGACAGGGAATTGTTGTTTAATTTCGGCCAGTACACCATTTACTTCTTCAGCTACATCAAGTGCATTTGCACCAGGTTGTAAAAATATACCTAAAAGTACGGCTTCTTTACCGTTAATAGTACCGCTGAAATTGTAATCTTTTGACCCTAATTCAACACGTGCAATATCTTTCAAACGTAAACTACTGCCATCTAAATTTGAACGAATGATAATCTCTTCAAATTGGCTTGGCTCAGACAAACGCCCTTGTGCGGTAACACTATAAACCAGTTCTTGGGCTGATTGGGAGGTTGGCGTAGCGCCAATTTTACCCGCAGCGTATTGTGAATTTTGTGAGCGAATAGCACCTGCTATTTCTTCAACGGTAACACCTAATTGACTCATTACATCTGGGCGTAACCAAATACGCATAGCGTAATCTTTCGCACCAAATATTTGTACGCTGGTGGTTCCAGGTATACGTTTAATACGATCTAAAATATTGAGGGTAACGTAATTTGAGGTCCACAAGCTGCTGCGGCTTTCATCGGGAGAATAAAAGGCATGAACTTGCAAGAAGCTTGATGAGCCTTTTTGAACAACCACACCTTGACGACGCGTTTCTTCAGGTAGGCGCGCTTCAACTTGCTTAACGCGGTTATTGACGTTCACAGCCGCTTGGTCAATATCGGTACCAATTTCAAAGGTTACCTCAATCGTGGTTGCGCCTGAGCTGGTTGATGTAGAAGCCATGTACATCATGCCTTCAACACCAGTGATCGCATTCTCAATAGGCGCTGCAACGGTTTGTTCAAGCACCTCAGCAGATGCACCCGGATAAGCTGCAGTTACTTGCACAACAGGAGGGGCTATTTCAGGGTATTGTGCGATGGGTAAACTGCGCATTGCAGCTAAGCCAGCCAATACAATAACAATTGAAATAACAAATGCAAAAATAGGTCTGTCTATAAAATAACGAGAAAACATAATACTCCCTGCGCCTATTCTGCGCTTACGCTGTTTGTTGCATTGTTAACGGCTACCGGCATGCCAGGGAAGAAGATACGTGCCATACCATCGACAATTATTTCATCCCCTGCGTTAATGCCTGATTTAATTAACCAAAAGTTTTTATCACCAGCATTTGCTGGCTTTTGCACCCACTCACCAACAACAACAGGCGCAGGTCGGGCAATAGTGCCACCTTGCTCACCTTTAGCTACAACGTAGACAAATTTCCCCATACCGTTATCAAGTACCGCGCGCTGTGGCACAACAAACGCATTTTTACGCACTGCACCTTTTAAACTCACGCGAACAAATTGACCCGGACGAAGTTTAAAATCAGGGTTGGGTATAATAGCTTGTAGTTCACTGGTGCCCGTATTTGGGTTAATGCGTACATCAGAGAAGTTAACTAGGCCACTTTTGCTATATATAGAACCATCTTGCAGTTTAATGCTAGTTTGCCAATGACCGCTTTGTGGCAATGTTAGTGAACCGTTAGCTTCATCTTGGCGCATTTGCAATTGTTCACGCTCCGAAATACCAAAACGTAAACGGATAGGATCAAGCTGGGTTATTTGCGTTAGCAGTAAATCAGGACCTGAAACATAAGTGCCTTCAGAGACAAATTCACGGCCCATAACACCTGCAACAGGCGCTTTAACTTGCGCATACTCGAGATTTAATTGTGCTTCTTTTAACGCAACTTTAGCGGCTGCTAAATTAGTTTTCGCGATGTCTGTAGTCGAGCTGGCGTTATCATAATCACGTTGTGAAACAGATTTTTCAGCGCGCAGTTTACCTAATCGCTTTACATCTCTTTGTGCTTGAACGAGTGATGCTTTTGCGCCGTCAAAGGCGGCTTGGGCACGTTCTAGCGCTAATTGATAAGGTTCTAAATCAACGGTGAATAAGGATCGGCCTTTTGTCACTGTTTGACCTTCGTCAAAGTTACGTGATTCTAAAATACCGGTTACGCGTGCTCTTACTTCAACTTCTTTTGAGCCAGAAAGTGTTGCAGGTAATTCAATTGTAAAAGGCGCATCTTCAGTTGCGGCAATCACGGTTGCTACAGAGGCTGGTTGCATAGCCGCTTGCGGTGTTTGTGGGGCTTCACTGCAACCTTGTAAAAGTAAGGCTGTTGAGGCAAATAAAAAGAAAGAAAGAGACAATTTTGATAGTGCGAAAGACTGACGCATGTTTACTCCACAGTTCCAATTGTTAAGTATAATATTTTAAGCATGTATTAAGCTGCCTGAGTATGGCATTTAGCTGGTTTTATGACCAGCATGTAAAGACAAATTACTTTTATTCAGCTTAAGTAAACGCAAGTGTATACCTTAATTTTTAATAGGTATACACTTGCGTTTACTTTTTTACTCTTAGCATTCAAATACAAAAAATAATGCTACAATGTTTGTATTGATATTGGGGGCATTATGGAATCGAGTAATAACAAACAAAATGATGTGCTATGTGCTGCGATACATGAATTTGCGCGCCGTGGGTTAGCGGGTACTACGATGGAAGCCATCGCTAAAAAAGCCACTGTATCTAAGCGTACGCTTTATAAGCACTATGCAAACAAGCAAGCACTATTTGATGAAGTTGTATCATTACTTTTAGCACGCATTGCACAATTACAGAGTTACCAATACTTAAAAGACATACCAATTTATGATCAGTTAAAAGATTTGGCAAAGCTCTGTTTATCTTTGGGCAATGATGAAGATTACCTAACATTGTCACGTATTGTGATTATTGAATCTATGCGAGATAAAGAGCAAGCAGCTCGCCTTGAAGTAAAGTTTTTAGACTGTGAAAAAGGCCTACTAACGTGGTTTGAACAAGCTCAAAGCGCGGGTGTACTTAATGATGTACCTGCTGATATTGCCGCTGCATTTTTTTATGGTGGTTTAAAAAAAATGGCGTATTGGGAGCAAGTGATTAAATGGAAGCCCGCTTTAGATGAAGCGCGCTTAGAGCAGCTTGTGGATTTAACATCGCGCTTTTTTATCAGTGGCATCAAGCTTGAAAAGTAAAAACTTGATGCTGGGTATCAACTGATTGCCCTAGGATTAATTAAAGACTGACGTTATTATTTAAGTAACGCTACTAACTCAGTTAAATCATTCACCTTGTAGTCAGGTGTTTTTGCAAGCGGATAGAGTGCTTTACCAGGGCGTGCTATAAATGCCGTTTGTAAGCCTGCTGCTTTTGCGCCCGCAACATCCCATCCGTGCGCGGCTACCATTAGTGCTTCTTCAGGTTTTACCTGTAATTTTTGTAACGCCCATTGATAAGCACGCAAGTCAGGTTTATAGATTTTAATATCTTCAATGCTGTAGCGCGCTGCAAAAAAGTCGGTTAAACCGGCACTTTCAAATTGTGTTTTAACCCCGTTATTTGATGAATTAGTTAAACTAACTAATTTATAACCACGATCTTTGAGTATTTGCAGTGCTGCTTTTACATCCGAGTGAGCCGGAAGACTCAGTAGTGGTGTAACAATCGCTGTTTTTGCTTGCTCAACATTGAGTTTAATCGCGTTATTTTGCGCAACCATTAGCAGCGATGCCACACCAATTTTTCCAAAGTCTTGATAGTCACCAATTGCCGTACTTACCAAAGAGTGATGCAACATAGTTGAAAACCATAATGGTAGTAAGTCTTCTCGCCCGCCCAACGCAGCCCCAATAGATGTTCGCATAGATTCAAGATCGAGCAGGGTTTCATTTACATCAAAAATAATTACTTTTGGTTGCGCTAATGTCTTTTCAGCTGCCATAAGATCGCCTCCTATAAATTGACAAGCTACAAGTAAGCTTAATGTTAGCGTTTTAAGTTGTTTAAACAACACCATAATATTAACAGTCCTGTTGTAGTGCATTTAAAATAGCACAGGGCTCTGCGCGTAATGTGTAATCACTATTAACAAAAGCATAAATCACATGACCTTTTTGGTTAATGATATAGGTGGCAGGTAGAGGGAGTTGATAGCTATTGTCTCCATTGGCAGCAGGGATATCTAAACCAAATTGTGCATAAATAGGTTTTAATCGCTCATCTAATGTAAACACTAAACCTAATTGCCTAGCAACTTTGTTACTCGTATCAGAGAGTACATTAAAGGCTAATTCATTCTTTTCAAAAGTTGATAATGATGCATCAGGGAGCTGTGGCGATATCGCAATCAGCTGAGCATTTACGGCTTTAAACTCAGGAAGCATCTCGTTGAGGGCTTTAAGTTCTAAATTACAGTACGGGCACCAGCCACCGCGATAAAAATTAATAATGACGGGGCCTTGCTCTAATAGCGTAGATAGAGTGACGGGTTCATTAAGGTGATTATTTAACGTAAAATCATTTATTGACTGGTTTAGTTTTAATGCATTAAATTCAATATGCTGTGCAATTAAATCTTCAGTGGTAGCATCCATAAGTGCGAGAATGTCGCTAGGCACTTTAGCAATTTTGGCTAGGTTGTAGTCGTCTATTTGTGCTTTTAAAGTCATGATTAGTTTTCCTGTTTATCATTTAATATAAGCGAGTATAGTGTTTGGTTTAATTAAATAAACACTACAAAAACGAAAGCTTAATTCGAAAAATTCAAACGCTTTAAAAGGGTTGGTTATGTACAGCATTAGTGATTTAGAAACATTTATAGCGATTGTGGAAAATAAAGGTGTGTTAGCTGGGGCAAGTGCACAAGGGCTTTCGCCTGCAACAGTGAGCCATCGGTTGGCTAAGCTTGAGCGAGAATTGTCGACGGTTTTAATATTTAGAGATAGTCGCCGTATGCGTTTATCCCCAGAAGGGAAGATATTTTACCATCGTATCGGCACCATCTTGGAAGCGCTACACGATGCGGAACATAGTATCGGTGCTCGAGGTTCTTCTGTTAGCGGTTTGCTCAGGGTGACTATGCCTCCTTGGGTCTTTTCGAAGTTTGTAATGCCCAAATTAAGCGAGTTTGAAGAACGTTACCCTGATTTACAGTTAGATTTTTTAATTTCTGATAACTTCGTAAATGTTGTTGATGATGCTCAGGATATTGCTATCCGAGTTGGAAAACTGAATGATTCAGGGTTACTTTCGCGCAAAGTAGTAAATAATCGGCGTATTCTATGTGTAGCACCAAGCTATGTAGAAAAGCACGGCATGCCTACTAGTTTTTCGAAGTTAGTCAATCATTATTGGGTCTGTTTACCTTGGCAGCGTCAATTAAAGTTACTAAATGAACAACAGGAAATTGTAAATTTGAATGCCAAAACACGGTTTACGATTTCTAATTCTGACAATATGACACAAGCCGCGATTGCTGGACATGGCATTGCCATAAAGTCAAAATTAGCTATCGCAGAAGAGTTACAAAGTGGTGCATTAGTAGAGGTGTTACCCGGTATTTTGGCTGACGATGATGCACCTGTATGGTTTTTAAAACCGCAAAATAGTTTAACAACGCAAAAAACAGAAGTTTTCTATGCTTTTATGAAGTCGATATTTGAATAATAACGCTCTGATTAAAGCGATTGTATTTAATTTGTTACTTTTTTGCACCCATAATAACGACAATTTAACAATTAACCTTGTAATTGGCGCTAAAACTCGTAGTCTTAGCGTATTCATATTAACAAGGGGCAGTTAAGGATGACGCGAGGAACAAAAGTAACGACTACATTTATTGAATTGTCTGCACAACTACGACGATTTGTATCACGAATAGTACTACCTGACGATGTTGAAGATATCGTACAAGAAACCTTTGTTAAAAGTTATGAAGCCGATTTAAAGCAAGATATAAAATATACTCACAGTTATATGCTAAAAACGGCAAAAAATTTGGCGCTTAATCACATTGCGAAATGGGATAACCAATATAATGATTCTCTTGATAGCAGTGATGATTATCAGCAAAATTTATCATCGATGCAGTTAGAAGATGAAGTTACATCTAAAGAGCGATTCTTACTTTTTTGCAGAGCAACAGAGCAATTAAGTCAACCAGTACGTAAATGTTTTATATTAAAAAAAGTCTATGGCATGAGCCAAAAAGAAATTGCTGCGCAAATGAATTTAAGTGAAAGTACTGTTGAAAAGCACATTGCTAAAGGGTTACTAAAAGCAATGCAATACATGCAGCAGCAAGAACATCCTTCAGAGTCTGTCGCCGATAAAGACACCCTTACCAGGAGGGTAGGAAAATGAGTAATATTCATCAATTTTCATCAAAAGACGCAATTCAAGCCAAAGCAAGCCGCTGGATAAGTGCTATGGATCGTGGTTTGTCGGATACTGAACGTGCCGCATTCCAAGTATGGGTAAAGGAAAGTAAAGCACACCAAGACGCTGTATTTGAGCTTGCCCAATTGTGGGATGAGTTGAGTGTATTGAATGAATTGAGTAGTCTGTTTCCTAATAAACAAGTGCCTTCACAGCACAGTGCACCGCGTTTTAGTTTTTCTGTGGCTGCGAGTATCTTTGCTGCTATGTTGGTTGCCAGTTTTATGTTTATCGGCATTGAGCATTGGCCTAGCGCTCCACAAGAGCAGGCTAAATATAGCAAAATTTATCGCACTAAAGTGGGTGAGCAAGCAACGTATGTGTTGCCCGATAGCACGATTGTTCAGCTCAATACCAATAGTTTATTAGAAGTGGCCTACACACAAAATCGCCGACAATTGATTTTAACGCGCGGTGAAGGGCGTTTTAATGTGGCAAAAGATGCATCACGACCTTTTAGTGTCATGGCGGGTGATAAATCGTTTACAGCATTAGGGACTGTCTTTAATGTACAACGCAATGCAGCTTCTGATTTAGAGTTGGTTGTAACTGAAGGCAAAGTGATGATCACAGACCCTGCGGTTGAAGTAAATGCAGAGCACTTTGTGCAATTACAAGATGCAAGTAACGACACACTTGAAGTAAAAAATATTAATGCCAGTATTGTGATCTCAGGTGAAAAAGCATTAATAAAAGAAAGTATCACAAAGCCGATTAAACAATTAACACAAGATGATGTTCAGCGAGATTTAGCATGGCAACATGGTATGCTAATTTTTAATGGAGAACCCCTGAGCGAAGCGCTGCAAGAAGTAAGTCGTTACACTGCTACGCGCTTTGAACTAACGGATCCAGCGTTAGCTTCACTTAAAGTTGCAGGTGTTTTTAAAGCGGGTGATATTGCTGGTTTACTTGATAGCCTTAAATTAAATTTAGCCATTGATCATGAACGATTAGGTGAACATATTGTTAGCCTAAAACATAGCAATAACAGCTAAGCATGCCTACTTACTTGTTTAAATAAAGTGTTGTAAGTTACGATGGTAAAACTAAAAAGTAAAAAAATAATCAATAAAAAGATAAAATTACGTAGCGGATTTTTCTTCCTCAACTGTTTGTATAAGTTGCGCAGTAACCAAACATACACCCATTGTGGTCTATCAGTATTTGCATCGATAGCATTGAGTTTCAATGTACACGCAAATACTGTCCAGTCACAGATGGTGCAATTTGATATAAAAGCGCAGCGAGCAGATCTAGCACTGATTGACTTTGCAAAACAGACAGAACAAACCGTGGTTTTTTCATTTGAACTGGCAAAGCAGTACCAAGCCCAATCAGTATTTGGTTATTACACTCAGTTAGATGCATTAAATACAATGTTGCAAAATACTGAGCTCGATGCGGTTGTTGATCAAAATGGTTTACTGAGTATAAAACTCAAACAAATCAACAGGAATGATAACAACATGATGAAGCTTTCAGGGGTCAGTGCAGCTGTATTACCACTTTTAATGGCAGCTAACAGCCAAGCCGTTAATGCACAAGAAGAAACAGCAAAAGAAAACATCGAAAAAATAGCCATTGTCGGCAGCCGTGTAGCGGGCCGTTCAGTTGAAGATTTACCTGTTCCAGTTGATATTTTAAGTGCCGAAGCGCTTGAAAACACAGGCCAAACCGAAGTTGGCCGTATGTTACAGTCTATTGCCCCTTCATTTAACTTTTCAAGCTCGTCAATTAGTGATGGTACCGATGCATTACGCCCTGCGACATTGCGTGGTTTAGGTCCAGACCAAACACTCGTCCTGATCAATGGTAAGCGTCGCCATCAAGCGAGTATTATTCACATCAACACTTCAGTGGGGCGTGGAACTGCGGGTACAGATATGAACGCGATCCCAGCTTCAGCGATTAAACGTATTGAAGTCTTACGTGATGGTGCGGCCGCACAATATGGCTCTGATGCAATCGCGGGTGTAATTAATATTGTTTTAAAAGATGCCGATGATGGTGGTAAAGCGGCCATTAATTATGGTCAATATTCTGAAGGGGATGGCGAAACCGTCAATCTTGATTTTAATAAAGGGTTTGCATTAGGTGATGAAGGGTATGTAAACGTGACTCTTAATTACAGAGACCGCGCCCCGACTAACCGCGCCGGCTTGCATGGTTCTTGCCAATTTTATGGTTGTAAAGAACTAAGCAAAGGCGTATTTTTAGCCGGTGATCCACGCGAGTTAACAGCGGATCGTAATACCTTTCGAATTGGTGATGCTGATTCACAACAATTTGGTTTGACTGTCAATACCGGGTATGAACTTGGCGATGGCGAGCTTTATGGTTTTATTACTTACTCAACGCGTGATAACGAATCGGCTGCGTTTTTCCGTCATAATGCAAATGCCGTTGGTAATCCAGTATTGCAAGATAACGATGCGACAATACCGTTAGGTTTCTTACCAAAAATTAATACGACTATCGACGATATTTCGTATAACTTCGGCTATAAAACACAGTTTGATAACGACGCAAGCTTAGATTTATCCTATACCTACGGTGAAAACAGCATTGGTTACACGACGAGTGACACAATTAATGCATCTTACGCAAACTTTTTACGTTATGACCAAGGTTTAAGTGCTGCTGACATACGAGCGACGATCCCACGCGAGGCCTATGCCTATGGTATGGAGTTATCACTTCAAACAATCAATCTTGATTTTACGCAAGATTTTGATGACTACTCATTTGCAATGGGCGCCGAAATTCGTACCGATGAATTTAGAATACTGGCAGGTGATGAATATGCGTATCGGGATTACGACACAAATAACGGGGTAAGTATTTACAAGGGGTTAAGTAATGGTGTCGGCAGTGAGGACGCAGATTTTGGTACGCAAGGTTTTGGTGGTTCATCTCCAGCGTCATCTGTTGATGAGTCGCGTGATGTAATTTCATTCTATATAGACGCAGAAGCGTATGTGATAGACGATGTAATCTTATCCGGCGCACTTCGTTATGATAATTACAAAGGCTTTGGCGATACTGTTAATTTTAAATTGGCGGGTAACTGGTCAGTAACTGATGATATCTCACTTCGTGGTGCGTTGAGCTCAGGTTTTAGAGCACCGTCTATGCAGCAGTTGTATTTTAATAACGTAAGCACGCAGTTTATAGGGGATAATGGCAATTTAGTGGCTAAACAGGTCGGTACGTTTAGAAATGATTCAACCCTTGCGCAAAGTTTAGGTATTCCAAAACTAAAAGAGGAAAAATCTCAAAACCGCAGTCTTGGTATTGTTTATAATGTGACTGACAACATTAATGTAACGGTTGATTACTATTCAATTGATATTGACGACCGCATAGTTATCAGTAACCACTTAGGAGAAGGGCTTTCAGAGGAGTTAACTAAGGATTTAGTTAGCGCAGGGGTAGGCGCTGCTCAGTTATTTTTAAATGGCGCAGATACTGAAACGCGTGGTGTAGATTTTGTAACTACATGGAATACTGAAGGGCTCGGTGGCACGCTTGATTTTACACTTGCCGCTAATTTTACGAAAACAGATGTAGTGTCAATATTTACGCCTGATGGCTCTAGTTTAGAAACTGTGCCCGCAGATAGTGTATTTTCTAGTCAAGAAATTTCTATTATTGAAGAGTGGCAGCCAGAAGATCGCATTAATTTAAGTGCACTTTATAAACGTGATGATTGGACTGTTAATTTATCTCTGAATCGTTTTGGTGAATACACGGTAGAAGATGTGGATCGTCAAACCTATTCGGCGGAAATCTTAACTGACGTAAAAGTGAATTATTTTGTTACAGATAATTTATCGGTTAATATTGGGGCAAATAACTTGTTTGACGTTTACCCAGATAAAAATATTATCGGCAATACTCGTTCTGGCACAATTGTAGACGCTGAAGGTAACACAGTTATAAGTAGCCGTGGCATATTTGAGTACTCACGCCGTTCCGCTCCATTTGGCTTTAATGGTGCTTATTATTATATCGGCGCAGAATACCGTTTTTAATAAATAACTTTCCTATTGTTATTTAATATTCAAAGGGCTTAAAGGCCCTTTTTTCGCTTTGATCTGTCATAAAAATTTCACTGTTTTTTTAAGTTGAAATCTTCAATACTATCTGGACTAGGCCAGATTGAGTTGGAAATTACAATGAATGATTATTTACTACTAACCCCAGGGCCGCTAAGCACCTCTGATACAGTAAAAAAAGCGATGCTAAAGGATTGGTGTACGTGGGATGATGAATATAACCAAGGTGTAGTTCAAGCAATTCGAGCTAAGCTGGTGGCACTTGCTACGGCACATCCAGGTTACACCAGTGTGCTAATGCAAGGCAGCGGAACGGCGAGTGTGGAGTCTGCTCTTGGTAGCTTAATAAAAAGCAGTGATAAATTGTTGGTTATTAATAATGGGGCGTATGGTGAGCGAATAGGCGAAATTGCTGCCTATTTGAATATTAATACACACATTATCAATTACACCGAAACCCAACTACCGAATGTAACTGATATTGAAGCTGTTTTACTAAACGACTCTGACATTACGCATATAGCAATGGTTCACTGCGAAACAACCACGGGTATGTTAAATCCAGCCGAAGCAGTGGGGCAGTTGGCGAAAAAGCATAACAAGGTGTTTGTTTTAGATGCAATGAGCAGTTTTGGCGGGATCCCTTTCGATTTGGCCGATTGGCATGTTGATGTGATGATTAGCTCGGCAAACAAATGTATTCAAGGTGTACCAGGTTTTGGTTTTGTGATTTGCAAACAGCACATTATAGCGCAAAGTGAAGGCGTTTCACGTTCCCTTTCTTTAGATCTCTTTGCACAGTGGCACTGTATGGAGAAAAACAATGGTAAGTGGCGTTTTACTTCACCAACTCATGTTGTACGGGCTTTTTATCAGGCATTAGTCGAACTTGAAGAGGAGGGAGGGATCACAGAGCGTTATAAACGTTACAAGGAAAATCAGCATATTCTTGTCGCGGGAATGAAAAAGCTTGGTTTTTCTCCTTTATTAAATACGTCAGTGCATTCACCGATTATTACTTCGTTTTTATCACCAACAGGACAGGGTTACGATTTTAAAACGTTTTATAATACACTAAAAAATCAAGGGTTTGTGATTTATCCGGGTAAAGTGTCAGATGCGGATTGCTTTCGTATTGGTAACATTGGCCATGTATTTGCAGCCGATATGCATCGTTTGATTGACGCCGTTGCAAGTAATCTTTATTGGCAAGATACAGTATAAATTGAGCTATAAAAGCGATATTAGACGTATCGCTTTATTGGCCTTCGACAATCATTTCAATCGCATTGTGTAACCAATATTCAATATTATGATCAACCAATTTTTCTTGCTCATCAAAACGCTGACGCACTACTTTTAAGCATGGTGTACCACTGTTTTTTTCAAGCATCTCGCAGACATCGTCAGGAAGCACCGTTACGCTAATAATGCTCTGTTCTTTTACTACATTTGTTGCATACTGTTTGGCCATGATCTCGGTAATTGAGCTATTTAACGAATGCTTATTAAGACCGTCAAAGCGCTGCGCATCACAAAAAATGTCTTCAAACATGACTGCACGATTGTCTAAGCTACGCACTCGCTGCAGATGATATAGGCTCTGTGCGCTAAAAATATCGGTAAAATTAATATTATCAATTTTGTTCGCACTCACTAAACGTGTTTGTGCTGTGAAGCCTTGCTGCTTAGCAAGTTCGTAGAAGTTAACTTTTGTTGCGGGATGCCATTTTAGTTTATGTGGAGTGACAAACCAGCCTTTTCGTTTTTGACTATAAATTAATCCTTCTGCTTCTAATCGGATCAATGCCTCACGCACAGTGATACGTGTAGAGTTGAAGTGCTCTTGTAAAGCCCGCTCTGATGGCAGCTTACTGCCCGTGGCAATTTCGTCTTGCTGGAGTAGGGCGAGGATATAATTGCGAATTTCTTGAAATAAAAGCATAGTTTTTATGTTTTCCACTGATTATCCGATAGCTTAGTCGGTATTAATGACATTAATAAGATCTAATTTTTATGTGTGGGCTTTGTTGTTGCGCTACCAAGGCACATTGTGCATCGTGAGAAAGCTGCGCACAGGTCCTATCGTAGTCAGTGTTTGCGTAAGTTAGAGACAAAAACTAATTTCTACCTCTGTTGAAGTAATGATAGGAAAGTCTTGTTTAGACATTGTATATTACCTGAGTGATTGCGTGTCAACTTTTGCTGCACTACCGCTGAGTTTAGCTAAGTAGCAGTCGATTTTATGCGGTTGCAAGTTTAAATCTTCAGCCAATTCTTTACGGCGAATAGCATTACGCACAATATAGGCGCCAGTGGTTCGAATAGGCTCTATTGGGAATTGCTTAAGTGGCTGATTTACTAATCCGCAGTGTTGCCATTGTGGATTATTATTGAGCACCATAGCTGAGAGTATTTTTGCGCCTAAATAAGACTGAACAATACCATTACCAGAATAACCACCAGCATAAAGCACGTGTGGGTGTGCGTTTAAATGTCCAAAAAAAGGAAAGCCAGTGGCACTTCTGTCAGATGGCCCAGTCCATGTGCGTTCGATAGGCAGTTCATGCCCTTTGAAAAAATGAGCTAATGAGCTATCAAGTAATTTTTTATAGTGACTTGGTTGATCAAATTTGGGATGTACTTTATTGCCATAACTGAAAAAATTTCCACCTTTGCCAAGCATTAAACGCCCATCTAAGGTGCTGCGGTAATAGTTAACAAAAGTACGAGAATCAATAATTGCACTACCATGATTTAACTTGAGTTGCTCGAGTACATCAGGTATTGGTTTGGTGATGATCATGTCACTTGAAACCAAGACTACTGAGCGAGAAAACTTGTTTTGTAAAGTGGGTAGCCACGCATTAACAGCAAAGATAAGGGTATTACAAACTAACGCCCCTTGATTGGTGGTGACATTTATTGGCTCATGGTCATGATGCTGTATATAACGACAATGCTCAATAACATCAACCCCCATTCGTTGGGCAACACGCTTAAGCCCTCTGACTAATTTTGCTGGTTGGATACTGCCGCCATGAGCAGAAAAATGAGCATGCAAATTTTGTTTTGAGCCTGTTTGTAATAGTTGCTCAGCAGTGCACTTTTGCCAAGAATTGAGGTTAAATTGATCTAAACAATCCAAAGCGTTATCAAGCAAGCCCAGTTGTGCACGGTTAGAGGCGGTATAAAAACATCCGTCAATTCTGCAGTCACAGTCAATACCTTGTTCTTTTGTGAATGCGTTTATTTCATGCACGGCTAGTTCAGATTGCTTAACTAAAAATAGCGCGTTATCTAAACCAACAAGCTTAATTAGGCTAGGAAGCTTTGTTGACCAGGTTAGCATTGCACCACCATTTCGCCCAGATGCACCTTGGCCGCATAATCCTTGCTCAATAATGGTTACTTTTTTTGTAGGGTGTTGTTGCTTTATATTGATTGCAGTCCAAAGACCGGTGAACCCGCCACCAATAACGCATACATCAGTGTGATGCCCTTGGGGTAATAAATGAAAAGGCGCAGCGGCCTCCTCATTTATAGCGCTATCAAACCAAAAAGGTTGATATGTCATTAAGGGCGCTCTCCACGTGCAAGTCTTGCTTCAATTTGCATAAGGATAGGCTCAATATCAGCGAGTGAATCAATCACGTAATGTGCGCCACTGTAATAAAGTTGCTGGTAGGCTGTACGGGTAAGTTCATCTTGTTCGGTTTGTGAACATGCTTGCCATTGTGACTCTGTTAGGCCCACTGCATTGCCTGTTAATGCAACGCCGACTGTCCACATTCCGGCGTTTAAGCCTTCTGCAATTCCAGGTGCTGAGTCATCGACTTTAACGCAATGTGCGACATTGCTGATCCCCAATACATTTACATTTTCAAGGGCCATCCAAGGACCTGGGCGAGATCCTGCTGATAATTCATCGCTGCCCACGCTGTGATCGGGTTTATAACCATATTCAGCCGCCGCAACTTCTAATATATCCATAACTTGGCGAGGATAACCTGAGCAACTGCCTATTTTCAAACCTTGTTGCTTTAAGCGATTTAACACCGGTAATACCCCTGCAATTGGCATTGCTCGCTCAGCGACTTTGGCTTTTTGTAATGGCATAAAAGTCTCGTAAATATGATCAATTTGGTCATTACTCATAGGCGCACCAAACTGCGTTTGCCAACGCGCTTTAATATCAGCAAGTGATCCTAATGTTGCGATGTGATCCCATTTACCCATGCCCATTGGAATGCGCGCTTCTTGTAAACTGATTTCGAAATTAAACGCGGTTTTAAATGCTTCAACAAAAATGGTGGTTGGAGCAACTGAGCCATGATCAACAACCGTGCCGGCCCAATCTAAAATGAGTGCTTCTAACTTTGTCATAATGTTCCTTAAATATTTATAGAGGCCAATGTTGGCGCAGATGTTTTTTGTGTAGATAAACGAATTGAAAAGTAACTTAATGAGCACAGTACTAAAAAGCCAGCCACAGTGCCGACCCAGTAACTGGCGGTAATAAAGAAGTTCAGCCAACTGATTTCAGGCATTACAAAGGTACGATAGAGTAAAATGCCCACAGAGCCTAAATAGCCAGCAGAGTCGGCTAGATATATTAAAAACCCTGCGTTAGCTGTTGAACCAACGGCAGAAATCATTCGATCAAATAAGAAGCAGTTATAGGGAATGTAGCTAATATAAAGGCCTGCACCGAGTAACACCATCCAAGCTTTGGCGCTAAGTAATTGGCTTTCAAAAGCCAAAGTGCTGCTTATAAGTAAGCAAGCGCCAAATAATATAAATGCATGATTAACGTAAAATGCGGTTTTATTATTTTTCACCAGTACCATTGCGCCCAAAGCGATTAGTACGATGAGTGCCATACGGATCCCCGCATAAGCAAAAATAGCAGGCTCTTGCCCGTACCCCAGTGCTTGCCATATTTCCGCTGCAAAGTTGTCACGAAAATCACGAAAGCCTGTAAAGAGTAAAAAGCTCAATATCAAAGCGCTGATACCAAACCAATAACGTTTAAAAAACTGCCAGCGTGCTTTGGCATCCATAGGTAAGCGCTGTTGACGGGCTTGCTGATCTGCCAAGGTTGGATCAGGTAATAATGTTAAACATTTAACACTCAGTAATAGTATCGGCAAAAAAAGCGCGCCGGTTGCAGCAGGCATCCACAGTTCAGGTACATTTAAAGTGTCAATTAGCCATTTGCCAACACTTCTGACTAAACCAGAGGCGAGAATAAAGGTAACACTGAGCACCGCACCAAGAATTTCAGAGGTGCGCCTGCCTTCTAAAAAACTAAACACAATTCCCCAAATCATGCCAAGCGATAAACCGTTAAAAAACAGCCAGACAATATTAAAACCAACCGGTGTGATGGCAAATAAAATCAGCGATAATTCGGCACCCGCGATCATGGCAATGATCGCTAGACCGCGTTGTTGGTGACGCATTTCTGCAATGACCTTAACGCCTATAAACTTAGCGCATAGATAGCCTAAAACTTGTGAAAGAATTAAAGCTATTTTAAAGCTGACTTGCCAGCTCGGATCGTCAAACTCGGTATAACTATTTGCAGTAAAGGGCTTTCGAAAAGCGTACATACAAAAGTAAGTCATAAACGCAGAGCTGGCGGCGAATAAAACAAAGCCAATACCGTGAGCACGTTTTAGCCATTGTGGTTGAGTAAACATAAAGCAATCCTTTGCGGGGCACAGCCCCGCACAACATAGAAGTGATCAGAATTGGTAATTAATGCCAATCATGCCACGCACACCGTAATATTCGACTTGCAGAGGGCGACTCTCATCGCCTAAGTAATATTTAAGTGGCTCGTTAGTTAGATTGTTTAACTCTAAATAAACTAATGCATTATCGTTAAGCTGATATGACGTAGTAAAATCAACACTGGTGTTATCGCCATAATAGCTATCAGACTGTGAGTTGCTGCCATGCTCTTCGATATATTCGCCTTTATAGTTAAGCGCAATTCGCGCAGCAAAAAATGAATCATCGTAGTACAAGGTAAAGTTATATAAGTTATCGGCTTGGCGTGAAATCGCGACCTTGTCGGTTCTGCCTGGGATGCTCATTTGTGAATCCATAAATGTAGCATTGACCATAACGCCCACACTTTCCAAAGCAGGATTAATAAAGGCTAAGTCACGATTAAAAGCCATTTCAACTCCAGCAAGCCACGCGCTATCCCCATTTTCTGGGCGAATAATATTGACGCTACTTTTGTTGCCAAACTTACCCATTGAACTACTTTGAAAAATAGGGTCGCTGATATCTTTGTAGAACACCCCCGCAGAAATTAAACCGACTCTTTCAAAAAAGTACTCAGCCATAAAGTCGAGATTATTTGAATAAGTAGGATCAAGTTCTGGATTACCAGTAACAAGTTCGTTTTCTGCTTCTAAATAAGTTGCGCCAGGGGTAAGGGAGCCAAAATCAGGACGAGAAAATGAGCGAGTTAACGCTAAGCGATAGTTTGTTTGCTCATCAAAATGATAGGTAAGGTGCAATGCTGGTAACACAGAGAGATAATCGTTACTTGCGCTGCTAGGGATGACTTTATCCTCGTCAGCTAAATACAGGTAACCGTCAACTTTCGTATCGGTTTGTGTTAATCGTAATCCTCCTAACATTTCCCACTGGCTATTAAAAGTATAAGTTGCCATTGCGTATAACGATGCGTGCTGTTCACTCACATCAAAATTACGACCAAGTGCACCGCCATTTTCGACTAAAGCAGACTCGCTTTTATCAAGTACAAATTTTTCTTTATTTTTATTCCAAAATTGTGCCAAAGCATCAGTAGCGGCAACCTGCGAAAATTGACTTTGATAGTCAATATTTAGCTCATTTAAGTAGTCATTTCTGCCTGGTTGATCTGACAAACTAAAGTCACTTAATGTAGGTGCTACGCCATACTGAGCTTCATCCCATGCGTAAAACTCATCACTAAAACGCGCTACGCGTTCTTTATCACGATATTTAGCACCTACTTTTAATATTAAATCGCTGTCTAGTTGCCATTCAAAATCTGTGCTGGCGACAATTTTATCTTTTTCGTTAACGAATACTTTATAAAGCTCTACCCAAGAGAGCTTTGCTTTACTGGGATCGAATGAAAACCCATTGGGTAAGTGATTACTGATTGCATTCCAAGGATCGCTGCCGTTATCAACCGTGTTATAGGCATAATTTTTACCCGTTCCACGGTCTTCTAGCCCTTGATAGCCGACATCTTTTTGATCAAATCGCACGACAAAATAGCTGTTGTCATCGGTATTAGGCGTATCACCATAACGAAACTCGTTTTCGTAACTAGAGAGTTTCCATGAAAGGGTTTTGTCGTAACCGAAGTAGTGCTCACCGGCAATCTCGAAACCGGTCATTTCAGTAATTAATTCATTTCGGATATGTTGTACTTCTGCGCGGTTTTTATCAAAGCGCATGCGATGTTTGTAATGCGTTTCATCATCTATTAGTGTGCCATACATAGCTGTAGCACTTAAAGTTCCTTGCTCTAACTGATATTCAATAGCACCATTAAGGCCATAGGTTTCGCGTGTACCCGTGTAATCACGTAGCTCTAATCGATAAATACCTAAGCCGTCATTACCGCGACGAGGTTCATAGTTATCAGTGGCCCAATCTCGTTGCCAAGCGGTCGCATTAATTAAGAACCCTAACTTGTCATCAAGGAGTCTATCTCCGTAAAGCACATTAGCGGAGTAATTTGTACCATCAGCTAATTCATTTTGGCCAATAGCAAGATTGGTATTAAATACAAAATCATCGGGTGCTTTTTTGGTTACAAAGTTTACGTTGCCGCCAATCGCATCGCCTTCAATATCAGGTGTAAGCGCTTTAGATACTTCGACAAACTCGATGAGTTCACTAGGGAAAAAGTCAAATGCAGTGGCGCGGCTGGTGGTTTCTTCCTCGGCGGTAGGTAAACGATCGCCATTTATACTTGCAGAGCTCCACTGTGCTGGTAAACCGCGAACGGCAACAAAGCGACCTTCGCCTTGATCTCGCTCAATTGATACACCTGGGATACGTTGCACAGCCTCAGCAGCATTTCGGTCGGGGAGTTTACCAATCCCATCTGCAGAGATTATATTTTTAATGCTTTTAGCATTTTTTTGGTTATTTGCAGCGGCCATTTCACCACGTTGAATGTGTCCTACGGCAATAATTTCTTCAATAGCATTATCGTTTGTTACTGCGAAGAGGGTGATTGGTTTTAGTTTTTTTACCTCATCTTCTGCAATATTTATATCAATTAAATAAGGTTGATACCCTAAGTAAGATACTTTTAATTGATAACTACCCGCATCAAGCTTAGGTAGTTCAAATTGGCCTTGATAGTTGGTAACCGTACTTTTATCAGTGCCTACAATGCTAATTAACGCACCTGATAAATGTGTTTTTTTATCTTTAATTGTACCTACAAATGTTGCGTTTTGAGCAACTGTATTATGGGTAACAAGTAATGCACTGGTACTTAGTAATATTGCCGTTGCTATTGCATGTCGTTTCATTATTAGTTCAGCCTCAAGTTTAAAATATCTGGTCTAGACCAGCCTTGTTAAAGCTAATAATAAACGGCTATCTTTACAAACATGTGACGAAAAGATTTATTTATGAAAAGGGCCGAAAGGCCCTTTTATAGTTTTTAGTGGGAGGTGAGTGCTATAGGGTAATTATTATAGTCTTTAATATTATTCATTACGGTCACTAATGTTTGATGTGTACTGTTTTCGTTCGCGGCAATTTGTACGGTAGTAATTTCATATTTGGCTGCGAACATGGCGAGATTAGTTGCAACTTGGTCTAAATCAATTAACCGTCCGGAAAAATATACCGCATTACTTTGGTCAATGGTGAAGCGCGCATTTTTAGATTGCTTATCTATTTGAGGGTTATCTACAGGGCGTTGTAACTCAATACCTACGGGTTTAACAAATGAAGTTGTAACAATAAAAAAAATTAATAATATAAACACAATATCAAGCATGGGCGTCATATCTGCCTCGGCGTTATTTTGTTTTACATGTTGTTTATTTCTCATAATGGAACCTTATTATATTTATTAAGTTTAAATAAATGCTGCGGCGCCACAGCGGTATTAGGTACCTATTAGTAAGACTAGTAGAGTGAAAATGAGCTGTGGTTAAATAAATATTTTATTTTTATTAATTCTTTGCGCTGCATTGTTATAAAGGTTAATTTTATGCGGGCATAAAAAAGCCCAGCGTGAACACTGGGCTTTGTATAACAAGTTTGATTAATGCTTTTGCATACGGCTCATTTCTGTATGGCAGCTTTGCATTGTTAACAGTACTTTTGATAATGCAGCTTCGCAATCATGTGGCTGTGGTTTTTGCATGGCTGACTTTATTTCTTCGAGTGTTTTGTCTTCTACTTCTTCTAGCTCTTTAACGTAGGTTTGGTCGTTATTTGAGCTGAACTTAGTAATAAGCGCGGTGTAAGCACGGCGAGCTTCAACAGCAAAAGAGGAGCCATCTTCTCGTTCACCTTGTTCATTAATAGCGTAAGGTTGTAAGCTTTCAATGCTCACTTTACGTGCGTCGATCATACGTTGAAAAAGTGCACCTATGGCAGGATCTTGAACTTTCTCCTGAGCTTTTTCATAAAAATCGATGCCGCTGTTCATTACTTGGATAATGTCAGTGATATGATTTACTTCTGTTCCTTGATGGGTATTCATAATGTTGACCTCTTTAAGTTAAATGAATATTAAAGTTCAATTAACTTAAAGCAATGGTCATTCCATTATTTTGTTTGTGTTATACGTTTGATTTTAAAGCGTTATTTTAATTTTGCAGACTCACTTAGAAATAGACGTAAGCAAATTTTACACAGGAGTATGTAAGACTGTTACTTTAACTCATCAGCAACTTCAGCTACTTTTTGCCTTAACCAAATATGACTTGCGTCTCTGTGCAGTAACGGGCTCCAGATCATATCTAACTCAAAAGGTGGAATTGGGAAAGGAGGATCGAGGATCTTTAAACCTGGGTCATCTAAATAAATATTGGCGGCCTTTGAGGGTAATGTAGCGACTAAGTTTTGCTCTTTTGCTAAATGAATTGCGACATGATAATTACGTGTAAAAGTGGCAATGTTACGATGCTTACCAAAGTGGGCGAGTGCTTCATCTACCCAGCCCAGTTTTTGCACATCTTTAGGATCCATGCCAACACCCACACCAAAGCCTGTTTTACTTACCCAAATATGCCGTGCTTTTAAATAACTATCTAGACTAAAACTTTCAATTATCGGGTTGTCAGCCTTAACTAAACAACAAAAGCTATCTTTCCATATACGTTTATGATGAAACGATTGCGGTAAATTTTCAAAACGATTGATCGCCATATCGACCTTACCATTTTCAACATCATGAAAGGTTACATCGCTTGGAGTCAAAATGTCTAAAGTGGTGTCAGGTGCTTCTGTATGCAGCTTACTGAGTAGCTTAGGCGCAAGTGTACTGGCTGCGTAATCACTAGCCATAATACGAAACACGCGTTTACTTTGGCTGGCTTCAAACTCGCGGTTAGGAGCAAGTGTCTCTTCGAGTGTCATTAATATACCGCGGATCACTGGCTGTAATTCAAGCGCTCGCTCTGTGGGTACCATACCATCACTTGTGCGAACTAAAATGGGGTCGTTAAATAAGTTACGTAAGCGTTTTAGGCCATTGCTCATTGCAGGCTGTGTGATGCTCAGTTGGTTTGCGGCACGCGTAACATTACATTCGCGTAATAACGTATCCAAATAAACAAGTAAATTTAAGTCTATTTTGCTGATGTTCATTGTGTGTCCTTTCGTTTACCAACTATGGATAAAACGCTGTGAGCTAGGGTATGGATAAATGTGGCTAACAAGGCCATTTTTAACATTTTTTTGCGCTTGTTGCCAAAATTCGACATCGAGTAATTCAGGATGCGTTTGCGTAAAAATCGATTTATAACAAGGGTTTGGCATTACAAAGGTGCATAATTGCTCTGGGAAGACATCTTGGGGTGCCACAGAGTAACTTTGTTCGTTAGTTAAGTAATCATCGTAGGTTTTTGGTTTAGGTAAGGCTCGAAAATTCATATCAGTAAGATATTGGACTTCATCGTAATCGTAAAAAATGATTCGCTTGTGATTACTGACCCCAAAATTTTTCAAAAGCATGTCGCCAGGGAAAATATTTACCGCAATCATCTCTTTCAACGCTTGCCCGTACTCGATAATGGCAGTACGTGCATCTTCTTCGTTGGCACTTTCTAGAAATAAGTTCAGCGGTGTCATTCTTCGCTCTATATAGAGGTGTTTTATAATCAACAAATCCCCCTCAATCACCATTGATGACCCTATTGTTGCCTTTAACTGTGTTAATAATGTAGCGTTAAAGCGTGCCAGTGGGAATACGACGTTAGAATACTCTATGGTGTCAGCCATCCGGCCGACTCGGTCATGGCTTTTAACTAATTGGTAGCGTTTTAGAACAGTGTCACGACCAAAAGGCTTACTCTCACCAAATTTGTCTTTAATTATTTTGAACACGTAGCCAAAAGAAGGTTGCGTGAATACCATCATCACCATTCCCGGTGTGCCTGGGGCGATAATAAAATCGTCGTTTGAGCGCTCTAGGTGCGTTAAAAATTCACGGTAAAACTCGGTTTTTCCTTGCTTGTGAAAACCAATCGCGTTGTACAGTTCAGCAAGGGTTTTATTCGGCATTAGCTGATTTAAAAAACGGACTAATGCAGAGGGCGCATGGGTTTCAACCATAAAATAAGCACGGGCAAAACCAAAAATAACCCGCATTTGTGATGATTTAGTGAGTAGGGCGTCTAAATATAAACCTTTATCTTCATGGTGAAGAACGGCAATAATAAAAGGCTGCACACCGCTTTGCGAAACAACACGGCCTACAATGTAGGCGGCTTTATTACGATAAAAGGGAGTTTGTAATATATCAAAACGCATTTGCCATGCACTGTGGTGTGTATCTGGCGCTTGTTTATAAAATGCTTTAACAAGTAAGCGAATATCGCGTTCTAAGTCATTAAAAGAGGCTTTAAAGTCAAATTGCTCAATAATTTTACGGATCGTGGGTTTTAAGCCATCAATAACAGGAAAATAACTACGATACTCTGCTTCAATTGGTAACGCAGGGGCATCAGCGAGTGTGGCTTTAACAAAAATGAAATTATTATTAAAATAACGACGATGAGATAATCGACAAAAAACAGAGTTGTAAAATGTTTCAGCTAATTCTGCCTGTGGGTGAAAAAGCAAGAACTGTTGATAGTGCTGCTTTGTTGCAAGCCATAGCGATTCATCAAGTTGTGTTGTTAGGTACTCGTCTTTGAGTTGTTGCGTTGTTTCATTTACTCGGTCATCGTAATAACTGATCCGCAAACGACTAATTTCGTGCATTTTAGACCAGTCTTTATGCGCAAAGGCAAGCGGGGCTTGTGCTGTAATTTTTTGAAATAATAAATAGTGCTTTTTAAAGCCTTTTAAAATGAATTCGGCAATCTCGTGCGCGCACATATGGCTACTCCTAGAATACGGTGTAGAGTATATGCTCTACTGATGTTAAGAGTATGCTAAATATTAGTAAAACCCAATAGCTTATTCATAACGTTTTAACTTTTTTTCTAATGCAGCCAGTTTTTTTTCTGTTGATTTTTTCTTTTTTGCGTAGGTTTTATCGATTCGTTTGATCTGCTTTTTAATGTCTTTTGCAGTGTGCTTTTTATCATCATCACTCATCAGGCGTGTTAGGCGTTCTTGCTGATTATATTCAGCGGTATCGCGTTTACGGCTTAAAATTGCAAGTGTATGTTTTACGCTGCGGATCTCGCTATGGAGGTTGCGTACTATTTGTTCGCGCTCAAGTGCATTGAGGGATTTAGTATGATCAATTTTGGATGAGTCTGCTACGTTAGCCGTTGTGACTTTATGCTGGGTTGCTTGTCCACTGCATGGGAATTGACTGAAGGTCGTTACTTTATCCGTGATGCATTTATAGTAATGAGTATCATTAGCTATTAGGCTTGATGTGAAAAGAACGATAAAGAAAATAAAAAAAATTGCGGGTGATTTCATTACTTTTAACCTTCCTTAGTCAGGTAATAATAAAAACTATAACCTAACTAGGGCAAATCGCAAATTAAATGCTCAAGCCCTAATAGACATCTATAAGGGCTGTTGTGTAGGCTAATGCGTAAATGTTCTTAGCTTTTTAATACTATGTACTAAAAATGGGATATCTAAACTTTGCTCAATTGAAAAGCCTTGTGCAGCAGATATATTTTTATAATTACCCTCAGAATCAATCAAAGTAATGCGATCTTTTTTGTACGCAATGAAGACACCTTGTGAATAATTAACACCGATATCATCTTTTTTACTATATAAATTAACGCCCAGCATGCTTTGTTTTGTAACATTAGAGCAGTTTAAGTATTGGCCTACACTGGTAGCAATGAGATCGCTTGGTTGGATTAGGCCATCAGCTCGAGTGACTTTTTTATCTGAGCTATATAAAGTAGAGACACTAACAATACTATTGTTATCAGTCGCCAAACTAAAAGCGAAAATATGGGTGTTATTATCACGAACTGTGGTCTGTGCATCTGCATTTACGATACGGATTGCAGCACCATCTGTTTTAGCTCCATTTATATATGTGAAATCTTCAAATCCAGTGACCGAAAGGCTACGACGTTGTGTTTGCCACACCGGAAGATTCTGCTCGTCCATAAGTACTGCTTTATAATAAGCAGGCAGGCCATAAATTAGACTAAAAAGTGCATCTTGATGATCAACAGCTTGTAAAAACTGCTCTGTTTTATATAAGTCTGTATGCTGCTTAGCAAACTCATCTAGATTTGCTGTAGAGCTAAATACTAAGATATCAATGGTTGCGGGCGTAAAATTTTCGCATCGGGTTAGTGGTGAAGGGGCACTATAATTAATATTTTGCGATGTGAGTTTAACATTGTGTGCCTGCTTGTAGCTTTCAATATCTAATAAATCATTCTTTGCTAATAAACTTTTAGCCGTGGTTGGATAAGATAGCGGCAACACGTTGTCTTGCTTGGTGATATCAAATTTTAAATTAGCATCAGCCCAAATATGAATACTGTGGCTCATAGCAAAACATACTAATAAAAATGAGCTGGCGTATCGTGCGAACTTATACTGTTTTAAACGTGCTAAATGATGCCAAGTATAGTTACTTGCAAGTAATTGAAATGCAAAAATAAGTATGACAATCCCGCCAGCAAGTAAACTGGTTAACCCCGGGCTGCTGGTTAATCTATGCCATAATAAAGTCACAATTTCAGGCAATGCTGAACTACTTAAGTGATAACCTAAATTAAAATATACGTAAGCGTCAAGCGTAAGTAGTGATGCTCCGCAGGTTGCAAGAATGGCGGCCATTCCACGAATATGCCGAGGGTAGGGGAATATAAGGCTTAACGGAAAAATCGTCAGCACAAAGGCAATAAAGGTAATAAAGCTAGTGTGGCTAAGCCAAGTAACTAGCATATAAACATACCCGATTGCAGTTGTCGGTGGCGAGTCGGCAAATAAGTAACTTAAACTAATAAGCAAAACTAAACCAATATTAGCGAAGGTGAACCAATGGCCCCAACTTAATAATTGACTCGCTTTAGACGAAAACTGATTGTGCTGCGATAAATTCATAAAGTTTATTTAACCGATTGCGCAAGTGCTTTCGCAAAGTTATCCGCAACGGCTTGTCTTTTCCCTGTTGGTACATGCTCTTTTAAGATATGCGTGATAGAATTTCCTAAACACATAAGACTTAAATCAACCGGCGCATTGTGTTTAGTTAACACATCAATGAGTTGATCGACGATTTGTTCTACTTCATCATTAGAATATTTTGATAAGATTGGCATCAGTTGGTTCAATAAAAGAGTTATATTCTCATATTTTAACACCAGAGGCGTGAAAAACAAAGATGGCAATAGATGTTAAAAAGTTAGTCGTTCATTATGTAGACAAAAAAGACGACGATACGCAAATTCATTTGCGCAATGACGAAATGGCAGTGAATGAAAAAGTCGCTGTATTCATCGAGCAACTGCATCACGCATATAACGGTAAACCAGGTAAAGGTTATTGTGCATTTAGCGGAGATAAAAATAGTGTGGTTGCATCTGCAATGCAAAGTTATCGTAATGACGAACTTGGCTTTTGGCACATGACAGAGCAAGCAACTACTGTATTAAAAGAAGAATTAAATAAGTATGCGTTTAACGAAACCGGCTATTTAATTTTTTGTCATTACCAATACGTCGCAACGGATTATATGTTGATTGCGATGATCAACATTAAAGAGCACTATTCAATTACCTCTGAACTTGATTTAGCCTCATCACGTCATTTAGATATATCTCGCATGCAACTTGCTGCACGTATTGATTTAACTGCATGGGATACTCAAGCTGAAGATAATCGTTATATTTCGTTTATTAAAGGGCGAGCTGGGCGCAAAGTAGCCGACTTCTTTTTAGACTTTTTAGGCTGTGAAGAAGGCATTGATCCTAAGCAGCAAAGTCAAGTGATGCTCAGTGCAGTTGAAGATTACCTATCAGAGCAACAATTTGATAAGTCTGAAAAAGACGACTTGCGAAAACAAGTTTTCGATTATTGTAATGATTGTGTCACCACAGGTGAAGACGCGAATGTCAGCGAATTATCCGCAACCTTGACTAAAGGTGACGACAACCCGTTTGAAAGCTTTTGTAAAGAGCAAAGTTATGATTTAGAAGAGTCATTTCCAGTTGACAAGAAAACAGTGACAAGTATGGTTAAGTTTTCAGGTCTTGGTGGTGGTGTAAGCATTAGCTTTGAACGTAAGCATTTAGGTGAACGCGTTATGTATAACGACGCTACTGATACGTTGGTTATCAAAGGCATTCCGCCTAACTTAAAAGATCAGTTACAGCGCTTTATGGAAAATGAGAAAGAGTAAGCTTAAAACAGAGTTACAAATAAAGCCGCGAGATCTGACGCGGCTTTATTCTTTGTTTGAGTTGTACTTACTGTTAATTTTCTATGAACTTCACAGTAATATTACTTTTGTGTTTTGCACGTAATTTTTAACCCAATTACAGAACTTCTTGGCCTAAAGTCTGATTGAGCATGACAGGCAAAATTACGATGATTCCATCTCCAGTTGCCTTTTCCATAGCGAAGCGTGTTTTCAGTCTGATCTTCTAGTCCCATTTCCATCATTCGTTTATTGATATCAGAAAAAGTGGCGTTGAAAAAACCATTGTTGTCAGGCGTAGATGAAAAATTTCTTGCGTACATTTTCCCTTGATAAACAATTTCACCCATGCCATTTATAAATCTTGCACTCACATTATGGATAGGAACATTTGAATATTGATATTTACTGGGGGCTAAAAAAGAGTACTCGTAATTAAAACTACCTTGCGGGATGATATATTGCTGCTCAATTAAATCTAAATTCAAAAGTACTAATTGGTTCAAGCCAATATAATTCAAAGCATCTTTGACAGTATTAATCTCTTTAGGGATCTCGTTAACTATTGGGCTTTGAGAAGCACTTTCATTTTTTTGGGCAACGGTTGATGCACTTTTCTTACAAGGAATGTCGGTATATGACACATTCCCTTGTTCATCTTCGCACATATACACTTTTGCTTGTGTGACAAAGCTTGATAAAAGTAGCATAGTGAGTATAAGTTTGGTCATATCATTCCTTGGTTTTTATAATGAATTTATTTTTTCTTGCGTGAGTTCCATATAACGTAAATGGACCTGTATTTCACAGTTGTTTTCAGCAATTTGGTCCATTGTATTTTCAATGGCATATTTTATCGAGTTACTTTTATTTTTATTATAATGAGCTTGTTGTTTTTCAAGATGAGCGTTTAACCTCTCGTTCTCTTTTTTTAATCTATCCTTACTATTTTCGTGCGTCTTTAAAACATTCATCGCATTTTTTTTTGTAGTGTACTGTTTATTCATCGTATAGGAAGAACTACCTTGATAATAATTACCATGATATGAGATAGACTTATTGCAACTGAGTATTGTGCCCGAGCCTTTTATGGGAACTTCCGCACCGGGGGTATACTCTTCATGTTCTTCTTCAGAGCCATGAGATTGGTTTTCATTTTTATTCTTTTTTGGAGTGGGGGTTGACTCAATACCCTCGACTACTTCCGCACTTTGACTCGTAGGAACATCAGAAAAATGACGAACACCATTCTTATCGACCCAGCTGTAAACTTGTTGTGCACAAACGGACACTGAAAATAATACAGCACCAATAAGCAACTTAAATTTTATCAGGTTATTACGCATAAAACCTCCTTGTGAATTGACTCGAATGAGTATTTTATTATAGTGATGTATTAGGCTAGAAAACCCATTATTCTGTCAAGGGGAAATTATTAATATGAAAGGGATTATTTATTTTTTACTGGCTATATTTGTGTTGTTGGTTTGTTATAACAAATTGGTTGAAAGAAAAGTAGTCGTTGATTATCACAAAATGAGTGAACAAATGCACAATGAAGCAAAACTTAAGCAGCAAATGGTTGCTCAAGATATCCAGCGTCAAATGCAATCTAGGGGAGGGCAAATTGATAAACATATCTTACTTCATAATATCGATCCAACGATTCCAAAGGTTGGAGAGTTAGAACAGCGATGCAAGGAGTTAACATTGAAATCTGATATGTCTCAATCTATTTATGATAAAAATATAGCAGAACTCGAATGTGAAAAATATGAGGCGTACAAATTAGCGAGTGAAAGCTAGGGCGTGTTGACCTTTCGTGATTGATTTTGCAGCAGACTGTTTGGTATTTAGGCAAGGCAGCGCCTATGTAGTGTGGTTGTTCCCCATAAATAGGCGATAACGCAGTATAAATGCCAAACATGCGCTGCCCAAAGGGTTTTTCCTAGGGGCGATTGACTCTTTGTTACCTACAGGGATGTAGGTAAGGGGCGTGAGCAGGACGCGGAAGCTTTGCTCGGTTTTTACTTAGCCCGCTAGGTTACAAACCTCGCGCAGCGATTAAATCGCCCCTAGGTTGAACAAATTTCAATCCACAAAGGTCAACGCGCCCTAGGGTGTGTTTATCTTTCTAGGTTAATTGTAAGCAGACTGTTTGGTTTTTAGGCAAAGGAGAGCCCGTTTAATTGGTTATCGCTATTTCATTATCGCCACTAGTAATAAAAAAGCCACGATAAACGCGGCTTTGACTCTGTTTTACTTAAAGATCGATCACGAACCGCCTGTTGTGCCAGTACCTGTAACTGGTTTTTCAGTTATGGTGCATTCAATGGGAAGATCAATAACCACTTCATTTGTCGCACTCGCGGCGAAATCAGGAGAAGTCACATAAGTTCGGCTGACTTGATCCCATACTCTTACTTTATAATTACCTTCAACAACGTTTGAAAAAGTTGCTGTGCCGTCATTTGCAGTATATGAATAGGTCACGTAGTTATTGCTTGAATCAATCAAATACGCGTAAGTTGAAGTTGCTGCCGGTGGGGCTTCAACATCACCTTCAGCGTTGTTACTACAAGCATATTGTGTTTTAATTTTTTGATCTACTCGCGCTGGAGCAGTATCAAGCGTTAGCACTAGTTTCTTCCCATCCAACTCACAAATGTCATTTAGTTTTAATCTAGATGCTGAAGCATCAACCGGATTATTAGCGTCACCTTCGATCCCATCAATAATATTAGTGCCATTATTTAATAGCGACATAAATACGGAAAATGACGGCGGGTTAGCTATCGTAGACTTATTGTAGTAACGGAATTCATACCCACGTTTAAGTTTACGGTAACCACCAGATTGAGATTCCACAAGCAGGTCAAATGCGGTTACATTATCAGTTGAGCCATCTGCATATTTGATGTCAAACTGAACTTTGCGATCATCACCGCATTGGCCAAAGTTAGGTTCGCGCCAGTTAAAGAAATCAAGATTCCAGTAAGATAAGTGAGTTACCTGAACTGCTACGTCAAAAACATCAGCGTTATCAGCATTTACTTGAGCAACACCATAGCTTTCAAAAGCCCATTGCGCTTCATCCGCATCGTAACTCCATACAGGGATTATATCACCTGCCTTGATTGGGCGTGTCGCAATTGCTGAGCCATCAGAGGAAACACAGGCGCCTTTACGAAAGTAAGCACTATCAGTTGATTTAGACGCATCAACAGCAAAAGCAGCCACTGTAGCTTGGTCTAGATTATCTAAATCAGCATAAGTCATTGGGCAGGCGTTTGATGTTTTAACTTCTACTTGCATTTTAACTTCAATTGAGTTTTTAGTGGCGTTGTCACCATCACCCGTTGAGCCAAACTCTTTCACTTTGTTACCAGCATCATCGGTCAATTCGATGGCAACAAAACCAGCGGTTGTAAATGAGCCTGTGGTTGTGACTTCAGTCGTTACATTATCTGCGGTAGGAACAGAAACGGCTAGGTCAAGACCACCAGGGAAGTAATCTAGTGCTGATTCAGGGCGACTCTCATTATTGTCGTTTGCAGCAGCACTGGAGCTGGCTTCATTGTTAAAATACGCAACAGCAAGGGAAGGGGCGCTTGTTAAAGGAACTAGCTCACCAGCTTCATTTTTAGCAAGCATTTTAGATCCACTGGGTATTGATATTTGAACCCCCCCTTTGTCGCTAGTGGCACTGCCATTGGTTTTAGTTACTGTTTTGGCAAGCTTTAATGCTGAGCCATCAGATGTTTCAAGTGATCCATCTTCTTTAAATGTAACCGTAGCGCCATTTTCGGCTAAATCATTCACTGATTTTTCTTCAGACACAATAGCAACATTATCAGCGTCAATACTACGAGAAACTAATGTTACAGTTTCTGCAACTTCAGAATCATCAACTGATAAAGTAATTACTTTACTGTTATTAAAATAGCCAGGAGCAGTAAAATTGACTGTTATTGATGTTTCAGCAGTGAGTTCTGATAATGACGCCGCAAATAAGCCTGCGCCATTGGTAATCGTTAAATCATCGGCTGTTAACGCTTCGCCTTTGGTTGAAACAACATTGGCTGAATTTTTGGTGATCTTTACTGTAATAGGTACATCAGCAGAGCCTAAGCTATTACCTTCGCTATCTTTTACAACTACAGTGAAAAAACCAGCTTGTTTTTCAGATGTGGTACCTGCAGGCAGTTCAACAACCTTTTGTGTTGGTGTCGGTTCTACCGGAGGAGGTGTTTTGTCATTGTCACTAGAACATGCAGCCAAAGTTGCTGTTAGACCTAATGCTATGGCGAGTTGTGTTAGTTTGAACTTATGAATTTCCATAATTTAACTTTCCTTTGAGAATTATATTAACTAAAAGTTGTCTCTAATTATCCGCAGAAATACTGCTTACCCGCATTAAATTAGCATGCAATAAAGTTGTATTAAAAATAAGCAAAGTGATAGTAGCAAATGGGTTTGTTAATATATAGTGTCAAGTGATGGTTTTTTGTTTTTTTTGTTTGTAGTAAGTAACTTTAATGTGTATGTAGTACTCGGGTCTGTTGAACTTTGATGATTAAAATTTGTTCAAACTCAGGCGGTTCAATCGCTGCGGGAGATTTGGAATCGAGTGGACTAAGTAAAATCGAGCAAAGCCTCCGCGCTCTGCTCATGCCCTTTATCTACATCCGTACAGGTAATAAACAGTTAGTCGCCCCTTGGGAGAACCCTTTGGGCAGCGCATGTTTGGCATTTATACTGCGTTATCGCCTATTTATGGGGAACAACCACACTACATCGGCGCTGCCTTGCCTAAATACCAAATAGACTGCTGTAAAATCAATCACGAAAGGTCAACACGCCCTAGTTATAGCGCAATTTTCTTGTCATTAAATAGACCCCATATCTAAGTAGATTGGTATAAGAGTTACCAAATAAAAAGTAGGGGATTACAGAGATAAAAACTTCAGTTGTTTGGGGCTTTATACTTTAGTGTCAATTTAGGTTTCAGCTATAAACGAAAAAGCCGTGTTAATTTTATTAACACGGCTTTTTTATTTAGTACTTAACTAAACAATGTGAGTTATTAAGCACTCAATGTTTTAGTCATTGCAGCACTAGCACGACCAGCTGGCTTTAATGAACCGGCACGCAAGCCACTATCTGGAATCGCTTCACGCTTATCATGTGCCATTGCCTTAGGCGTATGAACAACATCGCTATCAGCGACTGGTGTAGGTTGTGCCATTGGCGCACTTGCTTTTCCAGTTGTGATCACTGTTTTAGTGTTAGAAACAGTTTGTGTTGGTGCTTTTTCAACTACTGGAGTAGGCTCAGTAACAAAAGGTGTTTCTTCAACTACTACAGGAGTAGGCTCAGTAACAACAGGTGTTTCTTCAACTACAGCAGGAGTAGGCTCAGTAACAACAGGTGTTTCTTCAACTACTGCAGGAGCAGGCTCAGTAACAACTGGTGTTTCTTCAACTACTGCAGGAGTCGGCTCAGTAACCACAGATGTTTCTTCAACTACTGCAGGAGTAGGCTCAGTAACCACAGATGTTTCTTCAACTACAGCAGGAGTAGGCTCAGCAACCACAGGTGTTTCTTCAACTACTGCAGGAGTCGGCTCAGTAACTACAGGTGTTTCTTCAACCACTTCAGGAGTCGGCTCAGTAACCACAGGTGTTTCTTCAACTACTGCAGGAGTAGACTCAGCAACCACAGGTGTTTCTTCAACTACAGCAGAAGTAGGCTCAGCAACCACAGGTGTTTCATCAACAACTTCAGGAGTAGGCTCTGCGACAACAGGTGCTGCTTTAACTACTTCAGGAGCAGATTCATTCGCTTCAGTAATCGCATTTTCTTTTGCTTTTAACTCCGCTTCATATTCGGCTGCGGCTTGATCTGCAACTGGAATAAACGCTGGCGGTTGTGTACTTTGTGTTTGAGTAGCTTCTTCACCTTCAGGACGACGACGACGTTGGCCTGCGGCACGTAAATGGCGAGGTGAGCGGCGTGAACGTGTACGTGTTTGGCCTTGCTCTTCATCTGCAGAGGCAGCATCTTGTTCATTCACAACTACCTGTTCAATGTCTTGTGCAGGTGTTTCAACAACCGGTGCTTTTTCTACAACAACGTCTTCAGTTTTTGTCGGGGTCTGAGTCGGTTTTTCATCAGCAACAGCTTGCTGTTGATCATCAGTTGCAACAACTTGGCTATCTTCAGCTTGTAAGCGTACCTTTTTACGTATGTTACGACGTTGACGGCGAACTTTTGGTTTTTGTTCAGTAGTTTCAACTGTAACATCTTTGACTTCAGGTGTAGTTGCTGCTGCAACTGCCACTTCTTTTTTATCGTCATTACGAGTTTCATTACGTTTACGCGAGTTAGGATTGCGACGACGTTTATTACGATTATCGTTTCTTTCCTGCTGCTCAGTACTTGTTGATGCATTATCGTTTTTAACAACAACAGCTTCTTCTGTTGAACGCTCATTAACCGGCTTATTACGTGAGTTGTTGTTACGACGACGTTGATTGTTTCGACGACGAGTATCACCATCATTGTTACGATTGCGGTTATTGCGGTTACTCTGTGCAGTTTGCTGTTCTTGTTTCTTTACTTCTTCTTTCTTTTCAGATGAATCAGCGAATAACGATTTGAACCAGTTGCTAATAGTTGTCAGCAAGCTAACTTGCTCTGCAGCTGGCTGACTGGCTGTTTGCGTTGGAGCTGGCTTTTCAACAGCTTGCGGGGCCGGTGTCGAAGGCATTACTACACCTTTTAAAACTGGCTCCTCACGTACTACCGCTGTTGGTGTTTTTGATGTTTCAAATACTTCTTGCTCAGGAGCAATCACTTGCTCATAGCTTACAGTCTCGATGGTTTCGTCTTTACGTAAGCGCATAACTTCGTAATGAGGCGTTTCCATGTGTTGATTAGGAATAATCACAACATCGCAATTATGACGTTTTTCAATGCGATGTACGCTACGACGTTGCTCATTTAACAAATAAGCGGCAACAGCAACAGGCACTTGTGCGTTAACTTGTGACGTATTGTCTTTAATCGCTTCTTCTTCGATTAAACGTAGGATTGACAATGCAATCGACTCGTTTGAACGAATAGTACCTTGGCCACTACAGCGTGGGCATGGACCTTGGCTTGCTTCACCTAATGAAGGGCGCAAGCGCTGACGCGACATTTCTAGTAAGCCAAAACGTGAGATCTTACCAATTTGTACACGGGCACGATCTGGACGTACAGCATCTTTTAAGCGGTTTTCTACTTCACGTTGATGACGTGGTGGTGTCATGTCGATGAAATCGATAACGATTAAGCCACCTAAGTCACGTAAACGTAATTGGCGAGCAATTTCGTCAGCAGCTTCTAAGTTGGTGTTAAGCGCTGTTTCTTCGATATCACCGCCTTTAGTGGCTTTTGATGAATTGATATCGATAGAGGTAAGTGCTTCAGTTGGATCAATTACAATTGAACCGCCAGAAGGCAGGCGAACTTCACGTTGAAATGCTGACTCAATTTGGCTTTCGATTTGATAATGAGTAAACAGTGGGACTTCACCTTGATAAAGTTTTACACGGCTCATGAAGTCAGGGCGAAAACGCTCTATATGCGCTTTTGCTTCTTCAAATACTCGGGCTTTATCAATCAGTATTTCACCGATGTCACGACGTAAGTAATCGCGAATAGCACGGAAAATCACGTTGCTTTCTTGATGAATTAGGAACGGAGCTTTACCGCCATCAGACGCTTGTTGAATCGCATCCCAATGTACTAATAGCGCTTTTAAGTCGTAGTTAAGCTCTTCAAATGATTTGCCAACACCAGCAGTACGCACGATTAAACCCATACCTTTAGGCAGTTCTAAACGGCTTAATGCTTCTTTAAGTTCTGTACGCTCATCACCTTCGATACGACGAGAAATACCGCCAGCACGTGGGTTGTTTGGCATAAGCACTAAATAGCTACCAGCAACACTAATAAACGTAGTAAGAGCTGCGCCTTTTTGTCCGCGCTCTTCTTTATCTACTTGAACAATGACTTCTTGACCTTCTTTGATCACGTCACGTATGTTCGGACGACCGTGAAAGGTATAACCTGTCGGGAAGTAAGTGCGAGCAATTTCTTTTAAAGGAAGGAATCCGTGACGATCAGCGCCATACTCAACAAAAGCGGCTTCTAGTGACGGTTCTATACGTGTGATTTTGCCTTTATAAATATTGGCTTTTTTTTGTTCGTGACCCGGGCTTTCGATATCTAAATCATACAGGCGCTGGCCATCAACCAGTGCTACGCGCATTTCTTCTTGCTGCGTCGCATTGATTAGCATACGTTTCATATTGTTACTCTACTGTGTTATGTCTCTGACATGACGAAACTTTTCGCCTGTTCAGTTGCTCCCATCGCTTCTTTTTATACAATCTCACGACTGGATCTGTGGGGGAGCTTTGCTCTGTATCCGTTTAAGTATCTTTATGGTGCTGGCTGACAATAACGTGTTGTCACGTTATTAGATTCTAAATAGGGGGAAAACAAATGACTGTTTTTACAGTTATCTATTTGAGTTCTGCCCAGAGTCGACCATGTATTAAATTAACTTGTACGATTTACAATGCATCTGCTGAACGGCGTATCGTACGCCGTCACGATCAGACAAATTATTTGTTCATTGCTTTTTTTATCAACATTAAAAAACACATCGTGGTCAAACTTAACTAGCGATATATTACGCGCATCGGAGTTAATTGAACGCACGTGCAAACTAGGTATGTATAAAAGCTTTGGAAAACTTAACTCGGATCTGTATGATCAATTACCCAGAATGTGCATCACGAATGTATTAATGTGTTAAAAAGCACCGTTGTTATGTGCAAATTTATATTTGCGCTAGCGATTATCCCATTATTATAACCGTGTTAGCAACTAAATTATTTTTACTTAAATCAGTGATTAGGCAATGTCAGAAAAAACCGGCTTACAAGTATCTTTCGTCACGATTACCGAAGACCATTTAGGTCAACGGATTGATAACTTTCTTATTACCCACTTAAAAGGGGTGCCTAAAAGCGCTGTTTATCGAATTCTTCGAAAAGGTGAGGTACGTGTGAACAAAAAACGTATTAAACCTGTTTACAAACTTCAACTTGACGATATTGTGCGTATCCCGCCAATTAAAATCGCTGAGCGTGAAGAGTTTGTGCCAAAAAATTTAGATGTAGTAACTAAGCTTGAAGACGCTATTTTATTTGAAGACAAGTATCTTATTGTAATTAATAAACCTTCAGGCATGGCTGTGCACGGTGGCAGCGGTTTAAGTTATGGGCTTATTGAAGCGTTGCGTGTTCTACGCCCTGAAGAGCGAAGCTTAGAGCTTGTGCATCGGTTAGATCGGGATACATCAGGTTGCTTATTGATTTCAAAACGTCGCTCTGTCCTGACCAGTCTTCATGAACAGTTACGTGAAAAAACCATGGAAAAAAACTATTGGGCATTGGTTGATGGGCAATGGGATTCAAAAGATAAAAACGTTACCGAAGGGCTGTTGAAGAACACCTTGCAATCGGGTGAGCGTGTTGTTCGTGTTAATAACACCGAAGGTAAGCCATCTCATACACGCTTTAAAGTGTTAGAACGTTTTGATGAATGCTCACTGGTGCAGGCATCACCCGTTACTGGTCGTACGCACCAAATTCGTGTTCACACTCAGTGCCGTGGGCATGCTATTGCTTGCGATGACAAATACGGTAACCAAGCATTTGATGCAGCGATGCGTAAAATTGGTTTAGGGCGGTTATTTTTGCATGCACATGACTTGAGTTTTTATCACCCTAAAAACGAAACCACCATGCGTGTTGAAGCACCACTTGATAAAGCACTTGTTAATTGTATTAAAACATTACGTGCAGCCAAATCGTGAAATCCTATAAATTAGTGATATTTGATTGGGATGGCACAGTGATGGATTCAGTGACAAAAATAGTAAACTGCATGCATCAATCTGCGATATTATGTGGCTTAGTTGCTCCGAGTGACGAAGCAACCGCTAATATTATAGGCTTATCACTTGAACAGGCTGTGGCTACTTTATTTCCTAACGATGCAGATTTATATGCTGACTTGATCGCAGGCTATAAACATCAATATAAATATGTAGATGTAACGCCAACCCCTTTATTCGAAGGTGTTGAGCAAACTTTAGCTGCATTAAAAAATAGTGGTGTGTTGTTAGCTGTTGCAACCGGGAAAAGCCGTGCTGGGCTTGAGCGTTTACTCGATGAAACAAAGCTTAGGAATTATTTTGTTGCAACGCGCACCAGCGATGATGCATTGTCAAAACCAGCGCCTGATATGCTATTACAATTACTTGATGAGCTCAATATGAGTGCTCTTGATGCGTTAATGGTTGGTGACACTAAAATCGACATGGCCATGGCGAAAGCAGCCAATATTGACCGCCTAGGTGTGACGATGGGCGTACACAACGCCCAACAGCTGCAAGAGTTTGCGCCAATTGCTACGGTTGATTCGTATCAGCAATTAGGTGCGCTCTTACTTGATCGTTAGGCTTGATTACTTAATACATCAACCCCAAACTCAGTCAATAATTGGCTGAGTTTGATCAATGGTAACCCAATCAAACTGTTTGGATCATCGCCATTGAGTTTCTCAAATAAACAAATACCTAAGCCTTCACTTTTAAAGCTGCCAGCACAATTGTAAGGTTGTTCAGCATCGCAATAAGCGCTTATTTGCTCATGCGAAAGGCTTTTGAACGTGACATCAAAGGGTTCGACGCGTGTTTTTGTTGTGTTTGAAAGAATGTCGTATACGCACAAGCCAGTTAAAAAAGTGACTGTATTACCGCTAAATAGGCTCAGTTGCTTTATTGCGTTTTCTTTATTGTGGGGTTTACCCAAAATTTGCTGGTCAAATATTGCAACTTGATCAGAACCAATGACTAAACCCGCTTTAAAAAGGCCTGTTGCAGCGCGGGCTTTGAGCTCACTTAATCGAGAAACAAGCGCAATCGGTGTTTCGTTTACGTGAGGGGTTTCGTCAACATCAGGTGAAAAAGTATCAAATGGTAGATTAAATTTTTGCAATAAAGACTGACGAAAGGGTGAACTTGAGGCTAAAATGATAGGGTGCTTCATGGATTGTTTTCCTAATGAAAATCAGATTGAGTTAGGATAAATCAGATCCGTAAGTAAAACAAAGAAATGAATCACGAAAAACCAGTTAAAAATGGTTTTTTACTTTGACTAACCAAGTAACTATCTATATGATGCAGCCCCTATGCAAAAGGTGAAAATTCCCATCACTCTTCATCCAGGCAAAGCAGCTCAACACCGTTTAAAGTATGACGGCATTGTACCGCTTGAAAAACTTACCCGTTTACGGGAAGTTGTGCAGGAAGAAGTAGGTGAAATAGCGGTAAAAATTCATTGCAAAAACGACGATCAAGGTTTCGCTGTGATTAGAGGCAATTTGTCCACACACGTTACTGTCACTTGTCAACGTTGTAATGGTAATTTAGGGTTGGATTTGGTTCAAGACTTTGTTTATTCCCCAATTGGAGAGGATACAGAGTCAGATATTTTTCCAGAAGACTACGATGAAGTAGCGCTTGATGAAAATGGTGAAATTAACGTTTTTGAGTTAATCGAAGACGAACTAATTTTAGCAGTTCCATTAGTTGCTACCCACAACGAAGCTTCATGCAGTTATTCAGCAAAGCCTGCCAGCTTTGGTGTTTTAAAGGCGGAAGATGATAAACCTAATCCATTTGATATTTTGAAACAACTTAAGAAAGATTCTTAGGAGAAGACTATGGCTGTACAAAAAAGCAAAAAGTCTCGTGCAAGACGCGGCATGCGCCGTTCACACGATGCGATCAGTGGTCCAACTTTAACTGTAGACCAAACATCTGGTGAGACTCATCGTCGTCACCATGTGACTGCAGATGGTTACTACAAAGGCGTTCAAGTAATTTCTAAATAAGAGATTGCTTTTATGCTGACCAATCTAACCATTGCGTTAGATATGATGGGGGGCGATTATGGCCCCCGTTCATCTATCCCCGCAGCCGTTAACGCGGTAAATGCCAATGCCAACTTAAGTTTAATCTTATGTGGTAACGAACAAGTAATATCTAAAGAACTCGAATCGCTTGATTCTCTTTCCCATCCTCGTTTAATTATTCGTCATTGCACTGAAGTTGTCACCAATAGCTGTGAACCGTCTTCTGCTGTGCGAGCAAAAAAAGATTCCTCAATGCGCGTTGCCCTTGATTTAGTTAAATCAGGTGAAGCACAGGCGTGTGTGAGTGCCGGAAACACCGGTGCACTATTATTCATGGCTCACTATGTACTGAAAATGCTTCCAGGTGTAAAGCGCCCAGCATTAATTTCAGCAGTACCAACGGAGCGTAAAAACCCTGTTTACTTACTTGATTTAGGTGCCAATGTGCATTGTGATGCGCAAACCTTGTATCAGTTTGGCATTATGGGGTCGGTGGTCGCAGGGCAAGCGCTTGGTTGTGATAATCCTAAAGTCAGTTTATTAAATATTGGCTCTGAAGCGATTAAAGGCCATGAAGATATTAAGCAAGCTGCAGAGCTTATGCAGCAATGTAAGTATATAAATTATACCGGTTATAGCGAAGGCAGTGATATATTTACTGGTAAATCAGACGTTATAGTTTGCGAAGGTTTTGTGGGCAATGTCGCTTTAAAAACGTGCGAAGGGATTGCAAAACTCATTATGTTTAAGCTTACTAAAGCACTGCGCAAGCACTTTTTCTATAAATGCTTAGCCTTTTTACTACGCCCAGTAATAAAAAAACTCTATAAAAGGGTGAACCCCGACCAGTATAACGGCGCTTCTCTGGTAGGATTGCGCGGTATTGTCGTAAAAAGCCATGGAAATGCCTCCGCTAAAGCATTTCATGCTGCTATCGACGAAGCTGCTAAAGAAGTTGAGCGTCAACTTCCTGAAAAAATTGCAGCTATTTTCGAGCAAACACATTCAACTAAAAAGTAGCGACTGACGAGTAGATGTTGTTGTCAGGCGTTTACTTAAACAATTATTTATTTGTTTAATTTAAAGAGCAAAGTATGGCACAAAAAATTGCACTTGTTTTTCCAGGTCAAGGCTCACAATCAGTGGGTATGTTAAGTGAACTTTTAGAGCAATCGGATATAGTAAAAGCAACGTTTGCAGAAGCATCACACGCACTAGGTTATGATTTGGCTGCATTAGTACTTAATGGACCAGAACAAGAACTAAATCAAACCCATCGTACTCAACCTGCACTATTAACAGCCTCAGTGGCTATTTACCGTCAATGGTTATCAGCAAATTCAGATGCAGAAGTAACAATGGCTGGTCACAGCTTAGGTGAATATTCAGCATTGGTGTGTGCCGATGTATTAAGTTTAGGGGAAGCTGTAAAGCTCGTTGAAAACCGTGGTTTATACATGCAAGAAGCTGTGCCTGCAGGCGTCGGCTCTATGGCTGCAATCATTGGTTTAGGTGATGATGAAATCCAAACTGCGTGCGAAGCATCTGCACAAGGTGAGGTTGTATCGCCAGTAAATTATAATTCACCAGGTCAAGTTGTGATTGCAGGCCATAAAGCCGCAGTTGATAGAGCGTCACAGGCGTGTAAAGAAGCCGGTGCCAAACGTGCATTGCCTTTATCTGTAAGCGTGCCATCACATTGTGAACTGATGAAGCCTGCAGCAGAAAAATTAGCGACGGATTTAGCGGCTTTAACATTTAATACACCTAAGTGTGATGTAATTAATAACGTTGATGTAACCGCTGCAAGCGCAGCAGATGCGATTAAAGACGCATTGGTGCGTCAATTATACAGCCCAGTACGTTGGACTGAGACAGTACAAGCGTTAGTCGCGCAAGGTATTACCCAAAGTTACGAATTTGGTCCTGGTAAAGTATTAACAGGCCTTGCAAAGCGTATTGATAAAGCAATGGTATGTGGTTCGGTTAATAGCCAATCAGCCATTGACGAAGCAAAATAAGAGTAGGATAACAATGGCAAATTTATTTTCACTAGAGGGCAAAGTTGTCCTAGTTACTGGCGCAAGTCGTGGTATCGGTAAAGCAATAGCAACGACTTTAATTGCGCAAGGCGCTAAAGTAGCGGGTACTGCAACGAGTGAGTCGGGCGCTGCAAATATAAGCGAGTACTTAGGCGATAACGGTAAAGGTTATGCATTAAACGTAACTGATCCTGCATCGATTGAGGCGACACTTGCTGCGATAAAAGCGGATTTGGGTGATATTGATGTATTAGTTAATAATGCCGGTATTACTCGCGATAATTTGCTTATGCGCATGAAAGAGTCAGAGTGGGACGATATCATTGATACTAATCTAAGCTCTATCTTTCGCTTGTCAAAAGCGGTATTACGTCCGATGATGAAGAAAAAGAATGGTCGTATTATTAACATCGGCTCGGTAGTAGGTACGATGGGTAATGCAGGGCAAGCTAATTATGCCGCAGCAAAAGCGGGTGTAATTGGTTTTTCTAAGTCATTAGCGCGTGAAGTGGCCTCTCGTGGTATTACAGTTAACGTTGTTGCACCTGGTTTTATTCAAACTGATATGACAGACGAGCTTACAGATGAACAAAAAGCAGCTACGCTTGCTAATGTTCCAGCTGGACGATTAGGTCAACCAGATGAGATTGCAGCCGCAGTCTGTTATTTAGCATCTGATGCAGCTGCTTATGTTTCAGGCGAAACTTTGCATGTAAATGGTGCCATGTACATGGTATAAGGAACTTTGTTCCTATTTAGTTTTTGGTGAGTTTGTCGAAAAATGTTGAATTTTTTGTGAACTTGCTTTAAACATACTTGAATTCGTTGTGAAAATAAGCGATAAAAGAGCCAAATAACCTTCAAGAGGTTTGACCAGATAAATAATTATCAGCAAATCCTTGAATCACAGAATTATGCGCCGTAAACTACGCCGCAATCTGAAAATAACGCATTGGCGTTTTTAATAAAGGAAAGAAGAATGAGCGACATCCAAGAACGCGTAAAGAAAATCATCATTGAGCAACTAGGTGTTAAAGAAGAAGAAGTAAAGCACGAAGCTTCTTTCGTTGATGACTTAGGCGCAGATTCACTTGATACTGTTGAATTAGTAATGGCTCTTGAAGAAGAGTTTGACACTGAGATCCCAGACGAAGAAGCTGAAAAGATCACTACAGTACAATCTGCAATCGATTACGTTACAGCTCACGCTGAGTAATCAATCGCAAATTAAGGGTAGCATTCGCTACCCTTAATCTATTACACCCACCAGAAAAATAATAATTCCCATATTGGAGGCAAACCGTGGCTAAACGTCGAGTAGTCGTAACTGGCTTAGGAATGTTGACACCGCTAGGTAACGATGTTGAGTCAACGTGGCAAAACTTGTTAAACGGCAAAAGTGGTATTCAAACTATTACGCATTTTGATACTTCAAGTTTTGGCACCAAATTCGCAGGTTTGCTGAATAATTTTGATGCATCGGCTTACATGCCAAAGAAAGATGCTAAAAAAATGGATTTATTCATTCAGTACGGCATAGCGGCAGGTGTACAAGCAATACAAGATTCTGGCCTTGTGATCACAGAGCAGAACGCACCGCGCGTTGGTGTTGCTGTTGGTTCAGGCATTGGTGGTTTGACGCTGATTGAAGAGAACCACATAAAATTATTAAACAGTGGCCCACGTAAGCTTTCTCCTTTTTACGTACCATCGACCATCATCAATATGATCTCAGGTCATTTATCGATTATGCATGGTCTACGTGGTCCAAATATTTCAATTGTTACTGCCTGTACAACGGGTTTGCATAACATCGGTCACGCGGCGCGTATGATTGCCTACGGCGATGCAGATGCCATGGTAGCCGGTGGCGCTGAGAAGGCGTCAACACCAATTGGTATGGGTGGCTTTAATGCTGCACGCGCTTTATCTACCCGTAACGACGATCCGCAAGCGGCATCGCGCCCGTGGGATAAAGATCGTGATGGTTTTGTACTTTCCGATGGCGCAGGTGTGATCGTACTTGAAGAGTACGAACATGCAAAAGCGCGTGGTGCTAAAATCTACTCAGAGTTAGTTGGTTTTGGTATGAGCGGCGATGCATTCCATATGACATCACCACCAGAAGACGGTGCAGGTGCAGCTCTTGCGATGGAAAATGCGCTAAATGATGCGCAAATTAATGCTGACCAAGTGGGTTACATTAACGCACATGGCACATCGACTAATGCTGGCGACAAAGCTGAGACTTCAGCGGTTAAATCAATCTTCGGTAACGCAGCAAAAGATGTGATGGTGAGTTCATCTAAATCAATGATGGGCCATTTATTAGGTGCAGCAGGGTCTGTTGAGTCAATCATTACAATTTTGTCATTACAAGATCAAAAAGTAACACCAACAATTAACCTTGATAACCCTGATGAAGGATGTGATTTGGACTATGTTCCTCACACCGCTCGTGACGCGAAACTTGATTACGCGCTATGTAACTCATTTGGTTTTGGTGGTACTAATGGCTCGTTGCTATTTAAAAAGGTATAATCTTTTTTAACAACGATATCCAAGAAGAGCCCAGTTGTTACTGGGTTTTTTTATATGCAAAATATGCCTAAAAAAATAATTCAAATAATAAAAAAAGCCTCCAAAGAGCAATCAGCCACGATAAGCAGTCAAGACCGCGGCTTTAATTATGGGGATGGCTTTTTTACCACCGCTAAAGTGCAGGATGGTCAAGTGGTCCATTGGCCACTTCATCGAATGCGTTTAATTGAATGCGCAATGCGATTAGGCTTTAGCGAATTAGACTTTGTGCAGCTGGAATCAGAGATTACTGATTATATCGCCACAACAGCACTGGGCGTACTAAAAATTGTCGTAACGCGAGGCAGTGGTGGCCGAGGATATGGTTTACCTGAGTTACCACAGTCACTTATTATACTATCGCAGCTACCTTTTCCTGCCAGTTATCCTTTGCTTGCACAACAAGGCATTAAATTAGCTATCAGCACGGTGCAATTAGCATCGCAACCTTTATTTGCAGGTTTAAAAACCTTAAATCGCTTAGAGCAGGTGATGATAAAACAGGCCATGGCGCATCAAACATGTGATGATGTGATCGTGTTAGATTATAATAATTTTGTGATAGAAACCTCCGCAGCAAACATAGTTGCCATTAATAAAGGCTGCGTCTTTAGTCCTAATTTGAAAAACTGCGGTATTCGGGGGGTTTATCTGCAATCTCTGTGTGATAAATTACCCGTGCAATTTATTGATATGACACTTGAGGAATTACAGCAAATGGAAGCTGTTTTTATTTGTAATAGCCTAATGGGTATTGTGCCTGTGACAGCGATCAATAATATAAAATATGAATTATCCACCAGTGTAGCCTTACTGGAAGATTTATTACTCAAGGAGTCAGCGTGTTAAAAGTGATTATCACGGTCGTATTATTGGCATTATTTGTCACTGGTATTGGCTACCAACAGTTGCAAACGACAATTAATAGTCCATTAAAAACGCCTCAAAACACGCTATTTGAAGTGAAAAAAGGCACGGGTTTTAACCAACTATGTCAGCAATGGCAGGCCAAACAGTGGTTAAAAGATTGCTTTCGTTATCAAGTACTCGCTAAATTGGACCCAACATTAACTGATTTAAAAGCGGGCTTATATCAACTTGATACAGGCACCGTTTTAGATAATATTCGCCGTATTAACCAAGGTAAGCAGGCCAGCTTTAGTTTTACAATTATTGAAGGGCAATCATTGCGCGAAGTGTTAGCAGCAATTAGTCACGCAGAGTACCTTCGTAATGACTTAATACTTGATGAGCTATCTCAGCAAGTTTTAGGCTCAGATAAACATTTAGAAGGGTGGCTGTTTCCTGATACCTATCATTATCATGCTAATGATACTGCCAGCTCGGTGCTTAAGCGTGCGCATAAGATAATGCAAAGTGTGCTTGATGAAGCGTGGCAAAATAAAGCTCCTAACTTACCTTTAAAGTCTGCTTACGAAGTATTAATCATGGCGTCCATTATTGAAAAAGAAACAGGTCTTGCTAGCGAACGGCCATTAATCGCATCTGTGTTTACTAACCGATTAAACACAAAAATGCGCTTGCAAACGGACCCCACTGTGATTTATGGCATAGGCGCTGATTTTGATGGCGATATTAAACGCAAAGATTTAACGACTTATACGCCGTATAATACCTATAAAATAAATGGTTTACCGCCAACGCCTATTGCAATGCCATCAAAACCTGCAATTTTTGCTGCGGTTAATCCACCAAAATCTGAGTTTGTGTATTTTGTGGCAAAAGGTGATGGCAGCCACCAATTTTCAAAAACGCTAAAAGAGCATAATAAAGCGGTACAAGATTACTTGCGTTATCAAAAGCAGTTAAACAAATAGATTAAAAAATATAAAACGAGAAAGCCTACTAATGCTTTTTCAAACAAAAAAGAGAAACCATGACAGCAGCAAAATTTATTGTGATTGAAGGCTTAGAAGGCGCCGGAAAATCAACCGCTATAGCAATTTGCCAACAGTTTTTAGCGCAGCATGGCGTTGATTTTATCAATGTAAGAGAGCCCGGTGGTACCCCCATTGCTGAAGCACTGCGTAGTATCGTAAAAGACAATCACGACGAAGAGATTGCCAGCGAGACGGAGCTTTTGATCATGTATGCTGCTCGTTCTCAACTGTTGCACAATGTTATACGTCCAGCGATGGCAAAAGGACAATGGGTACTAGGTGATCGTCATGATTTATCATCGCAAGCGTATCAGGGCGGTGGGCGTGAAATTGCTTCAAACACTTTGGACTCCCTTGCTAGTATTGTATTAAAAGGTTTAAAACCTGATTTAACCATTTATTTGGATATTGACCCTGCTATTGGCCTTGCTCGTGCTAAAGGACGCGGTGAGCTTGATCGTATAGAACAACAAGCCTTAAGTTTTTTTGAACGTACACGCACACGCTATTTAGAATTAGCAAAGTGTGACGACAGCATTGAGACCGTAAATGCACAGCAAAGTATCGAACGAGTACATCAAGATATTATCACTGTGCTAGATCAGTTTATTAAAAGTAACCATTAAAATGATTTATCCTTGGCTTAGTCATGTTGAACAACAATTAGCAGCAAGTTTTAACGCAGGACGCTTTCATCATGGACAATTATTGAATGGCCAGCAAGGTGTGGGTAAGCGTGCCTTAGTTGAACAATTAGCGAATGCATTATTGTGTTCATCGGCTAATAACTTAGTGCCTTGTGGAAACTGCAAAAGCTGCCATCTCAATCAAGCTGTGACTCACCCGGACAAGTATGTAGTGCAAGCTGATGGGCAAAGTATTGGTGTAGATGATATTCGCAGTGTCAGTGATTTTATGAATCAGTCAGCGGCGCAAAATGCAAATAAAGTGGTTGTTATTAACGACTGTCATAAAATGACCACCGCAGCAGCAAATGCCCTGTTAAAAACCTTAGAAGAGCCAAGTCCGCGTCGGTTTTTATTATTGACCACGAGTGCGACAACACAACTGCCAGCGACTATTTTAAGCCGCTGTGCGCTAACGCAAGTAAAAGTTAGTGATGTAAATGCAGCAAAAATGTGGATTTCGCAGTTACAAATTCCTGCCTATGAATGGCTTTCTTTATTTACTCAACAGCCGTTACTCATTGAACGTTGGCAACAAGACGAACAGCTGGAAATGATTGATAAACTTTATAAGTTTGCAACTGAGCTTAAACAAGGCCATAATTTCACCGCGTTGGTTGATATCATTAGTAAAGATACAGAGCGTGTTCGGGTATTTTGTTTATTTTTAAGTGAACAATTAAAACAACAACTCATTGCTGGAATGGATTTTGACTCGTATCAAAATGCGCAGAGCGCATTAGCGGAGTTTGTCCAAAACAGCACACAGATACTTGGATTGAATTTGCCTTTGGCTGTTTCTCGATTAGCGTATCGTTTACGCCAAAGCTATAAATAGGATTGATTGTGCAAGAATTATTAGTCGATTTAGATGATCTAGATGAATTATACCGCTGCTATATGCCGTATTTAAAAACCGGCGGGCTATTTGTACGCACTAATATGCGTTATGAAATGGGCCATTCACTGGCATTAAAAGTGACCTTACCTGATGCATTAGAAGATGATGTCATTACGGGGAAAGTTGCGTGGATCACACCCCAAGGCGCGCAAAGTTCTAACCCACCAGGAATAGGGATTAGTTTTATCGATGATAAAACCAATCTTAATGCGAAGATCGAAAAACTACTAGGGACTATGTTAAACTCTGGTAATCCAACTTATACCATGTAGTAAGCAGTAACGTGATTGTAGATTCTCATTGCCATTTAGACCGTCTCGATTTTGATAAACTCGATTTAAACTTAGACCAAGTGCTTGATAGTGCAAGGGCTAAACAGGTAGAACACTTTTTGTGTGTCAGTGTAACGCTTGATCAATTTCCATCTATGTTGGAAAAAATTCAAGGTTACAGTGATGTATCAGCGTCTTGCGGTGTACACCCGCTAGATCAAAAAGATGCGTTAGATAAACAACGTTTAATAGATTTAGCGAGCCATGAAAAAGTAGTGGCTATTGGTGAAACCGGCCTTGATTATTATTACGCGAAAGATACGCATGCTGTACAACAAGCAAGTTTTGTCGGTCATATTGAAGTAGCGAATGAGCTGCAAAAACCGCTGATTATTCACACTCGTGATGCCCGAGAAGACACTATCAACCTGATGCGCGCACACAATGCAGAAAAATGTGGTGGCGTATTACACTGCTTTACAGAAGATTGGGATATGGCAAAAAAAGCCATTGATTTAGGTTTTTATATTTCTATCTCTGGCATTGTGACATTTAAAAATGCAGTAGAACTTAAAGACGTAGTTAAACAAATACCGTTAGATAGATTGTTGATTGAAACAGATTCGCCGTATTTAGCGCCAGTGCCTTATCGTGGCAAAACCAATCAGCCTGCTTATGTGCAAGATGTTGCTTATTACATTGCCGATTTAAAAGGTATTAGCTACAAAGAGTTAGCGACTGCCACTACAAATAATTTTTATTCATTATTTAATTTAGTGAACAAAGGATAATTAAGCATGAGTGATGCATCACTTCCTCTTTTATTAATGGGGCCGATGGTGCGCCGCGCAGATGCTGCTGAAGTTTGCATACAATTTGCCACATCTGTGGCATCACAGTATCGTATAGAGTTTGATAAAATAGACACCTTCAGCGAGCATCATAGCGTTGCTTTAGGTGCTCATCTTTATTTGCATTTTGTAATAATAAAGCCTGTGGTTGCCACACTCCCCATTGATAAATTGATAAGCTATCGCTTATTTAACGACTCTGCGGAGGTGGATTTAAGTGTTTTTTGCTACCAAGGTAAGGCAACCCCTGAGTTTGTAATTCCACATACACTCGAGCAGATATTACATGGTTCATGTCGTAATCCGCATCATCCAGCAAAAGACAGCTTAGTTGCAGCGAATGATTTTCAACAGCAAAATCGCAGTAATAGCAAAGCGGGGGCTGATATTTTATTACTATCAGGCGATCAGGTTTACGCAGATGACGTTGCCGGCGCCATGCTAATTGCGATATATAGGCTGATTGATTTACTCGGTATTTATAAAGAACAACCCCTTGATATAGCACTGCCTGAAAAATTAACCGACCAACTCTATCAGCGGCACCTATTTTTGCCTAAAGTGCCTTGGCAGCAACGCAGTAAAATAGGCGTAGGGTATTGGCTAAAAAAAGATGAGCCGCATTTTTCAAGTTTAAAAGCAGCCAATCACTTAATTGCGTTTGAAGAGTTTATAGCGCTGTACTTGCTTAATTTTAGTTCGATTGTATGGGCGCATATCAGTATAGATACCATTACTTATCGAGCATCAAGCAATAAATGCCAACAGATATTTGAAAGCGAAAAGCAGGCCTTAGTCGGCTTTAGTGAAGGTTTAAAAGATGTGCAGGTGTTATTTGCAAACGTATCCACTTTAATGATGTTTGATGATCACGACGTGACCGATGATTGGAATTTAACAGCAGGGTGGGAGCAGTTGATTTATCAACACCCAGTAAGTCGGCGTATTATTAATAATGGTTTGATCAGTTACTGGTTAATCCAAGGCTTTGGTAATGATGCAGGTAAGAAAACAGCTGTTTTACTCGATGAATTTAAAGCAAGTTTGACTGAGCAAAAACAGTGGCACTTTAAAGCATTTGATAAAACCATACTGGAATTTAACCATTGGCATTATGAGCTTAACACTGTACCAAAGGTGGTGGTGTTAGATACTCGTACTCATCGTTGGCGTAATGAACAAAACTTTAATGAACCCTCAGGCTTACTTGATTGGGAACGACTCATGGAGCTTGAAGCAAGCTTACTTACGCATGAGCAAGTGATTATCGTTTCACCTGCGCCGGTGTTTGGGGTTAAATCAATAGAGGCAATTCAAGCATTATTTAATATGTGTGGGCAGCCATTATTAGTTGATGTTGAAAACTGGATGGCCCATGAAGGCTCAGCTAAAAAATTACTCGATACCTTTCGCCGCGACGACACTCCAAAAGAAACGCTGATATTATCAGGCGATGTACATTATTCGTTTTGCTTTTCAGTGCAAAAACGCTTTGGCAAACATCCGAATCGGATCTGGCAACTTACCGCCAGTGGCATTAAAAATGAATTTCCGCGAAAATTAATTAATATACTCGATAAGCTCGATTCAATTTTATATTCACCGAAAAGCCCATTAAATTTCTTTACGAAACGTTGGCATATGGAAGTTGATAAACACCAAACAATAGGTGATGGACAAAAGTACCTTGTGAGCGACTCTGCTATTAGCTTAATTGATTTAAAGCAAGGGAAGTTGGCGCGTTATCAGTTACTTCATCCCGATAATCGCACCACAGAATTTGATTTAACGAATGATTAGTCGATTGATTTACGCTGTTTTTTTACATAATCGCCAACATTACTTACCGTATCGAGCCAGTAGCCATTTTTTGGGTCTTTAAAGTAGATAATAAGCTGCTCTAAAACTTTCGCATCCGTTGAATACTGGCTTTTTTCGCCAATATCGTGGCCTGCTAAAATTAACCACGCATTATTGTTACGTAATTGCTCAGTCATAGTAATGACTTCATCAAAGCTCATACCATCAATTCGCAGACCCGTTAGTTGTGCAAAGTCAGTAAAGTTAGGATTATTAGCAGACTCGTCTAACCAGGTTCGGCCACTATCAAAATGTTTGGCAATTAAAGGTACGTAGCTTTTGGTCTTTATGCCGCGACCAACAAAGGTGTTCCCGCAAGGGTAGGCAAATGCTCGCGGGGTAACGTCTAAATGCTTCGCGAGGTATTGTTGCGCACTTAGTATATCGTTTTCTAACCACTCAAGTGTCGTTTGTTCAAGTGATAAACCTTGTTTTCTAAGCCACTCAAAATTACCTGTGCAAACGTGGCTGCTAGTGTGATTAGCGATTTCATGGCCAGCTTTAGCTGCTTTTTGCCATTTCTTAAGGCGCTTTTCAACATTAAATGGGGATACGTAAAAAGTCGCTTTTACATTGTGCTTATTGAGTATGGTAGTGCCTACATCGACTTGACTTTCTCTTGCATCATCGAAGGTAATACTCACCGCATTTTGTGCTTTGTCTGGATAGGTAAAACCTAGGTATTTTGTTGAGTCTTGTGCAAAACAGGAGGCGCTTGTTAATAAATAAGCAATAGAGATGAAAGTGAATGGCTTAGGCATAGTAATTCCTTTGAGTTAGCTTTTTACCTATAAAAACAACAAAGCACACATAAGGCAATAGAAAACTACATGTTTAAAAAAGTTTTACGCTTTTATTGCTTTTAGATAAAAAATGCCCAGAACGAATCTGCATTGTTCTGGGCTTAGGGGTGGCTCTTGACGAGCCTGCGCTAACTTGGGAACACCTTCTAAATTCATTAAGGGAGAAGTAGAAAGTAATATTAAGTGTAGTTAACATATGTAAAAAGACACAATAAAATGAGTGATTTTTATACTGCTTTTAAAACAATGGTTTGTATTAAAATAAAGTAAAAAATAAAACTTTATGTTTTTGTTATTAACATTTCTTCTTACCAAACAATTAATTGCGTATTTTGCACTAAATCTCGTGGCAATGAATTTTTGATTTTATTTTTTTGCCATTTACCTAATCCTATTGGGCAGCCGCACAACGTTAGTATTACTTCTCCTAATGTACTCGTTGGTTCAGTTAAACGAATATCTTTACCTTGAAAGTAATCATTGGCTTGTTCGTTAGTTAGCGCATAGACGTTTTTTGAACATTGTCCGCCAAACACAGTGGCAAATTCATGATTAAGACGAACCCCATTTTTGTGGATCATGCCAAGGTGTATACCTAAGCGAGCGTATTTTATTTTATTTTCAATGGCATCAAATTCCTCAGGAAATAACCACAATTCTTTATCGCGTTGCATTAAGCTGCCAGAAAGAGGTTGCACAGCAAATTGTTTTTTAAGTTCGCTATTAAATGCCAAGGCTGCTTTTTTATCATAAGGTTGAAAAGGGAAAGCGCCTTTTTTAACTTTTTGATTAGGGTTATCGCAGCTACCCAGCTTTTTAAATTTGGCAATAAAAAAACCTTCGCTGTCGAAAGTTTGTGGCCAAACGTGTAAGTAACCCTCAGACGTTGTAGCGAGCTCTGCGCCGGTAAATAAATCATCTAATGGGTGTACTTCTAGCAGCTCTGGAAATTCGCTTAGCAAGTAGTCACACACTTGCTGATTTTCTAGCGGTGTTAAAGTACAGGTTGAGTACACTAAAGTGCCGCCGGGTTTTAACGCATAAAAGGCGCTTTTAATTAAGTTTTTTTGTACTTTAGCAATATCAATATTTGATTCAATGGACCAGTTTTTTAGTGCATCAGCATCTTTACGAACGGTACCTTCACCTGAGCAGGGAGCATCAAGCAAAATACTATCAAAGCACTCATACATGTAATCACCAAAAATAGCACCATCAAAATGTGAGAGTGCACAATTGCCCACCCCCATGCGTTTTAATGTCGCGCTGAGTACTTTTAAGCGAGATGACGACAATTCATTAGCAACCAAAACACCTTGGTTATTCATTAGTGCGGCAAGTTGTGAGGTTTTAGAGCCTGGGGCTGATGCCATATCAAGCACATGTGTTGCATCAATTAATGACTCTTTGAGTGCCATTGGTGGCAGCATTGAGCTGGCTTCTTGAACATACATGGCACCACTTAGGTGTAAGTCAGTGTTCCCTAAGGCTAATGCTTGCTCTTCTTTTTCAGGGCGTACTAACCAAAAACCTTCGCTACACCATGGGATCGCCGTTAATTGCCAGCCTTTTTCTTTGGCTGCCAGCTTAAAATCCTCAACTGACATTTTTAGAGTATTAACGCGTACAGATTTGCGCAGGGGTCTGCGACAGGCACTGAGAAAGTCATCGAGTGTTAGGTGCGCTGGTAAATAGGTGTTTACGTCATCTATAAAAGGCTGGGGGATATAGGTATTGGCGTCCAAGACTAAGCTCACAGAGAATTTTAAAGGTGTATTCTATCATTATTACTGGCACTGAGGGTCGCCTTAAATAAAATTTTATGGTTGTTATTCCTGTCGACATTTACTGGTTTTTTATTTGCATTTTGAGCTTTTAAATATAGTTATCTATTTTTATGTCGACAATAGTCGGTTTTAAACACTCTTTTTGGTGATTTAGGCTTGACACATTTTCAGCAAAAGACCATAGTGTAGTCATTAATTGTCGACAATCTTAGAGAAGTATTAAATGACGCAAGACGCTTTTAGCAAAACACCTATTACCACAGCTTCCGATCAAGTGTTTGTGGATATGCGTCGTGAAATTGTCGAAGGTACGATAGAGCAAGGCAGCAAAATCTCAGAGCCTGAACTGGCAAAGCGCTATGGGGTAAGTCGTGCGACATTACGCGAAGCATTAAACCGCCTTGAAAGTTGCTATTTAGTTGAGCGCAAAGCCAATGTGGGTTGTCGCGTGGTGGCCCTTACTGCAGAGCGTTTGATAGAAGTATACGAAGTGCGCAGTGCCCTTGAAGGCTTAGCTTGTCGATTAGCTGCCGACAATATGGCAGCAGATGAAGTGCAAAGCTTAAAACAATTACTTAATCAACATCTACACACTCAGCGAGTAAAAGAGGGCGAGTCGTACTATCAAGAAGCGGGTGATTTGGATTTTCATTATCGCATTATTAAAGGTAGTAAAAACGAGCATCTTATTCATCTACTGAGTAATGGGCTTTATCAGCTAATTCGTATGTATCGTGTGCAAATGGGCATGGTTGGCCCGCGAGTATCAAAAGCGTTTGATGAGCACTTAGCAATCATTAATGCGATTGAAAGCCACGATGGTGAATTAGCTGAGCTATTAATGAAACGCCACATCAGTGCATCGCAAGCAAATGTTCAAAACAAATTTGATTTATTGGCTGCACAAAAAAGTGCAGTCAATAAATAACTAATAGCAAAATTGTCATAGTTAAAATTTAAAAATAGAGTCTGCCTCGAGCAGCTACCGTTCAAAGGAGACAGCAATGTCAGCAGGATCAAAGTTTAAACAGGCGATAGCGAATAACCACCCACTGCAAGTGGTAGGAACTATTAACGCGTACACAGCAATGATGGCTGAAAAAATGGGCCACCAAGCAATTTACTTATCAGGTGCAGGTGTTGCCAATGCCTCATATGGTATGCCAGATTTAGGTATGACCAGCCTTGATAATGTACTTGAAGATATTCGTCGTATTACTGGTGCAAGCGATTTACCGCTACTTGTTGATGCTGATACCGGTTGGGGCGGGGCATTTAATATTGCACGCACAGTCAAAGAAATGACCAAAGCAGGTGCGGCAGGTTTTCATATTGAAGACCAAGTTGCGCAAAAGCGTTGCGGCCATCGCCCAAATAAAGAAATTGTTTCTCAAGGTGAAATGGTTGACCGTATTAAAGCGGCCGTTGATGCAAAAACTGACAGCAATTTTTACATTATGGCGCGCACCGATGCATTCCAAAAAGAAGGCTTAAATGCCGCAATTGACCGTGCAGCCGCCTGTGTTGAAGCGGGTGCTGATGCAATTTTTGCTGAAGCAGTCCACGACCTTGCTGATTATCAAGCATTTTCTAAAGCGATTAACGTACCCGTTTTGGCAAATATTACTGAATTTGGTCAAACGCCTATTTACACTAAAGAGCAGTTATCAGATGTTGGCGTTCAAATGGTGCTTTACCCACTAAGTGCATTTAGAGCGATGAATAAAGCGGCGCTTAATGTGTACTCTGCTATTTTAAATGAAGGCTCGCAACAAAGCCAAATTGAAAACATGCAAACCCGTGCTGAACTTTATGACTTTTTAGATTATCACACGTATGAAAATACCCTTGATAATCTTTTTTCAGCAAATAAATAATCCCAATTATAAGAACAACAAAATTTAGGAGAATACTCATGGTCGATAAAGCATTAGGTGGTGCAGGTTTACGTGGTCAAGTAGCAGGTCAAACAGCATTGTGCACAGTAGGACAAACAGGGTCAGGTTTAACGTATTGTGGTTACGATATCGCAGAGCTGGCTGAAAAAGCGCAATTTGAAGAAGTGTCGTTTTTACTTTCACGTGGCGAATTGCCAACGTCTTCAGAACTTGCTGAATATAAAGCTAAATTAAAAAGCTTACGTGGTTTGCCAGCGGCACTTAAAACCGTGCTTGAAAACATTCCAAAAGATGCTCACCCAATGGATGTAATGCGTACAGGTTGCTCTATGCTGGGTAATCTTGAAATGGAAAATGATTTTAGCGAAGCAAATGATGCAATTGATCGTATGGTTGCCGTATTCCCAAGTATTATTTGCTACTGGTATCGCTTTACCCATGATGGCGTTCGCATTGAAACACACACTGATGATGACTCAGTTGGCGCACATTTTTTAACACTACTACACGATAAAGCACCGTCAGAACTGTTTGCACAAGTGATGAATGTGTCACTGATTTTATATGCAGAGCATGAGTTTAATGCCTCAACCTTTACCGGTCGTGTGTGTGCATCAACACTATCTGATATTCATTCATGTGTAACTGGTGCAATTGGTACGTTACGCGGTCCATTACACGGCGGCGCAAATGAAGCGGCAATGGATTTAATTGAAGGCCTTACTGATGCCGATCACGCAGAGCAAGAAATTATGGGCATGCTTGCGCGTAAAGATAAAATCATGGGCTTTGGTCATGCCATTTATCGTGAGTCTGATCCACGTAATGTGATCATTAAAAAATGGTCTGAAAAACTAGCTGCTGAAGTCGGCGACAATGTACTTTATCCAGTATCAGTACGCTGTGAAGAAGTCATGTGGCGTGAGAAAAAGTTATTCTGTAACGCTGATTTTTTTCATGCATCGACCTATCACTTTATGGGTATTCCAACTAAGTTATTTACCCCTATTTTTGTGATGAGTCGTGTAACTGGTTGGACTGCTCATGTAAAAGAGCAACGTGCTAACAACCGTATTATCCGCCCAAGTGCCGATTACACTGGGCCAGATGCGCGCAGTTATACACCAATCGAATCACGTTAAGACCAAAAGGGTGGGCGTTCAAGCGCTCACCTTTTCTTTTTGCACATTTTAATTGTACATAGTTTTTAAGGCTTCTTCTTTTTCACACTTTCCTTAAACACACTATACGTGTGCAACCACCGTCACCTATTAGCGAACTTTTATTATGACCATTATTAATAACACCAAATATCGAAAACCGTTACCAAACAGTAATGTAGATTACTTTGATGTCGAAACCGCCGTTGATGACATTAAGCCAGGTGCATACGCTACCTTGCCTTACACATCACGCGTATTAGCAGAGAACTTAGTGCGCCGCTGTGATCCAGACATGCTAACCGCAGCATTGTCGCAGCTGATTGAGCGTAAACAAGATTTAGATTTTCCGTGGTACCCAGCACGCGTAGTATGTCACGATATTTTAGGGCAAACCGCATTGGTTGATTTAGCAGGCTTGCGTGATGCCATTGCAGCAAAAGGCGGCGATCCGGCGAAAGTAAATCCAGTCGTACCAACACAGTTAATTGTAGATCACTCATTGGCAGTGGAACACGCAGGTTTTGATCCTGATGCATTTGAAAAAAACCGCGCCATAGAAGACAGACGAAACGATGACCGTTTTCACTTTATTAACTGGACAAAAACGGCCTTTAAAAATATTGATGTGATCCCACCGGGTAACGGCATCATGCATCAAATCAACCTTGAAAAAATGTCGCCAGTGATCCAAAACCGCGATGGTATTGCTTTTCCAGATACCCTTGTTGGTACAGATAGCCACACACCACATGTCGATGCACTTGGCGTAATTGCAGTCGGTGTTGGTGGTCTCGAAGCTGAAAGTGTGATGCTTGGTCGCGCCTCTTATATGCGCCTGCCAGACATCGTAGGTGTTGAGCTCACTGGTAAGCGCCAACCGGGTATTACTGCAACGGATATCGTACTTGCTATCACCGAATTTTTACGCGAACAACGCGTTGTATCAACTTATTTAGAGTTTTATGGCGAAGGTGCTGACGCATTAACATTAGGCGATCGTGCAACCATTTCAAATATGACACCAGAATTTGGTGCCACTGCTGCGATGTTTTATATCGATCAAATGACCATTGATTATTTGCGCTTAACAGGGCGTGAAGAAGAGCAAATTGCGCTTGTTGAAAATTATGCTAAAACTACCGGGCTTTGGAGCGATAGTCTAAAAACAGCGCAGTACGAACGTGTACTAACCTTTGATTTATCAAGTGTAGGGCGTAATATTGCAGGTCCTTCAAATCCACATCGCCGTGTTTCTACCCGTGATTTGGCTGCAAAAGGTATTTCAGGTGTAGTCGAGAACGAAGTCGGTTTAATGCCCGATGGTGCCTGTATTATTGCAGCTATCACCAGTTGTACTAATACCAGTAATCCACGTAACGTGATTGCCGCAGGTTTAATTGCCCGTAACGCAAACGCGAAAGGTTTAAGTCGTAAACCGTGGGTTAAAACCTCACTCGCGCCGGGTTCAAAGGCGGTGCAATCATACCTTGAAGACGCCAAATTATTGTCAGAACTTGAGCAGCTTGGTTTTGGTATTGTTGGTTTTGCATGTACGACGTGTAATGGCATGAGTGGCGCGCTTGATCCGGTTATTCAACAAGAAGTGATTGACCGTGATTTATACGCCACGGCAGTACTTTCGGGTAATCGTAATTTTGATGGTCGTATTCATCCTTATGCAAAACAAGCGTTTTTAGCGTCTCCTCCGTTAGTGGTGGCCTATGCCATTGCTGGAACTATTCGTTTTGATATTGAAAAAGATGTACTTGGTCAAGATCAACAGGGTAATGACGTTACCCTTAAAGATATTTGGCCATCAGATGAAGAAATAGATGCCGTTATTAAGCAGAGTGTAAAACCAGAACAGTTTAAAAAAGTGTACGAGCCCATGTTTAATTTAACCGTTGATTACGGTGAAGATAACGACCCACTTTACGACTGGCGCGCACAAAGTACGTATATTCGCCGCCCACCTTATTGGGAAGGTGCATTAGCAGGTGAGCGGACTATGAAAGGGATGCGCGCTTTAGCAGTGCTTGGCGATAACATAACAACGGACCATTTATCACCATCAAATGCAATTATGGCCAGCAGCGCGGCGGGTGAATATCTCACTCATATGGGCGTACCAGAAGAAGATTTTAACTCGTACGCAACACACCGTGGCGATCACTTAACAGCGCAGCGCGCGACCTTTGCCAACCCTAAATTGCTTAACGAGATGGTGATTGAAAACGGTGAGATAAAGCAAGGCTCATTCGCTCGTGTTGAGCCAGAAGGCACGGTTACTCGTATGTGGGAAGCAATCGAAACGTACATGGCGCGTAAACAGCCGTTGATCATCGTTGCAGGTGCTGATTATGGTCAAGGTTCATCGCGTGATTGGGCAGCAAAAGGTGTACGCTTAGCGGGTGTTGAAGTCATAGCTGCAGAAGGCTTTGAGCGCATTCACCGTACTAACTTAATAGGGATGGGCGTATTACCACTTGAATTTAAAGCAGGCACGACTCGTAAAACCCTCAAACTTGATGGCAGTGAAAGTTATGATGTAACAGGTGAACTAACCCCTGGTGCAACGGTTAATTTAACCATAACTCGCACAGATGGCGAAGTGCTCAACGTGCCAACAAAATGCCGAATTGACACCCAAGAAGAGCTATCAATTTATGCCGCAGGGGGTGTGTTACAACGCTTTGCGCAAGATTTTTTAGAATCAACACAAAGCGCATAAGGAACAGTAATGACATTCAAACCACAAATTAAAGTGCCAGCTACCTATATGCGCGGTGGCACCAGTAAAGGTGTGTTTTTTAACCTTACAGACTTACCGGAGGCTGCCCAAGTGGCAGGCTCTGCGCGAGATGATTTATTACTGCGCGTTATCGGCAGTCCCGATCCCTATGCTAAGCAAACCGATGGTATGGGCGGGGCAACGTCAAGCACTAGTAAAACGGTAATTTTAAGCAAAAGTGAGCAGCCTGATCACGATGTTGATTACTTATTTGGCCAAGTAGCTATTGATAAGCCTTTTGTTGATTTCAGCGGCAATTGCGGTAATTTAACTTCAGCCGTAGGTGCATTTGCAATTAGTAATGGTCTTGTTGATAAAAGTCGTATTCCTGACAATGGCGTTGCCATAGTACGTGTTTGGCAAGCGAATATTAAAAAAACTATTTTAGTCCATGTGCCAATAACTAACAGTGAAGTACAAGAGACTGGCGATTTTGAACTTGATGGCGTGACGTTTCCTGCCGCAGAAGTAAAGCTAGAATTTATGGATCCTGCCGATGGTGACGGTGCGTTATTCCCAACGGGCAATGTGGTTGATGAGCTTGAAGTACCTGAATTTGGTGTACTTAAAGCGACTATGATCAACGCTGGCATCCCAACTATTTTTGTCAACGCAACAGATATCGGTTACACCGGCACCGAGCTGCAAGAGGATATTAACAATGATGACCAAGCACTGGCAAAGCTTGAATCCATTCGCGCTCATGGTGCAGTAAAAATGGGCTTGATCAGCCATATTAGTGAAGCGGCAGCACGTCAGCACACTCCAAAAGTGGCATTTGTAAATAAACCACTCACGTATATTGCATCAAGCAGCAAAGAAATTAACAGCAATGATATAGATTTATTAGTACGTGCTATGTCGATGGGTAAACTGCATCATGCCATGATGGGCACCGCAGCCGTAGCTATTGGCACAGCCGCCGCAATTAAAGGCACGTTAGTTAATATAGCCGCTGGTGGCGGACAATTAAGTGAAGTCAACTTTGGTCACCCTTCAGGCACCTTAAAAGTGGGCGCAAAAGCCACGCTCAATAATGGTAACTGGCAGGTTACTAAAGCCAGCATGAGCCGCAGCGCACGCGTATTAATGGAAGGCGTAGTGAGAGTGCCACACAGTTAAAATTTGTTATATTTTTAAAGGCTCTACAGGGCCTTTTTTAATACGTATAATACAGCATCTGAAATAATGATTAATAACCGACTTATTAACAACAAAATGATCACAAGCTTGTGATCCCCTTTTATTTTATTAAACCTTTTAATATTAAAGCCTAATAAATAATAAGGGTTAACAATGCTATCAGTTCAACAAACATTTCATACATCACATTTTCCTAATTTTGAATTTTTAACAAACACTTTTCCAGAGTTATTTCGTTTAGCAAGTGAAATGGAATACTACTACTCGCAAGATCATAGCTGTGCCTTGTTAAAAGCGCGGCTGTTTGCAGAGGTATGGTGCTATCGAGCTGCTGAATATGTAAACATTAAATTAACAGGAGATAGTGAGTTGTCTCATAAAATAACTCAACTAAAGCAATCATTATTACTCCCAGATTATATGATTGATGAACTTAATTTAATCCGTGAATATGCAAATCATGGCGTGCATGTTTCACAAGTACATCGTGGCGCTTTAAACTCTGTTGTGAGTGTAAGTAAAGCACAGGTTAAAATGGTGCATAAATCGGTCTTTGAATTAGCCCACTTTCTTAGTTTTCAATTAGCAAATGAAAAAAATGAACCTGTTATGTGGCAAGAACCTATTCTGGTTGACACTGTGTGTAATGTAAGTTTAGCTTTAAATGACAATCCAGACGCAAACCTTGCATTAGCGAAGCAAGCATATTTTCAATTAAGCTCGATAAAAAAAACGTCAAAAATCATACAGCAACCATCTAATAAAAAAGCATATAATCAATTGAGTAAAATTGATTTAGCCTACTGGATAGAGAGAGCGCATACCTTAAAAGCATTGGGTACATGGCAGCTTTATGCCCAAGCGTTTGAGCATAAATTTTTAGTTGAGTCTCAAACCATGAATGCACAATACTGCTATAAACAAGCAATAAAAGAATGCAGAACAGGTGAATCACATTTTTTATATGCAAACTTTTTAAGCGCAACAGGCGAAATGCAAAGAGCATGGACACTAGCTGAAGAATCCGCCAAGCGTGGCTATCATCAAGCCATTGTCGCCTTACAAAAAAAATATTACAAATCAGATATTAGTAAATATAATTATTGGGTTGAACAAGGTATAAAGTATAAAGAGATCAACTCATTTACTGTCTATGCTGCAAATAAACTCGAATTATGGCTAATAGATAAAGAAAACGATTTGGCAAAAAAACGAGCTCGTACGGCGTTAATTACAGCGCAAGCCACACAAGCTCCTGGTTCACACTACTTAAAAGCATTTTGTGATTATTTTGGTTATTGGGGGAAACAACCCAAAAAAGAATGTGTTAATGCATTAATTAAAGCGTACAAAAATTTACCGCTAACGATTCACTATCAAACACGTTTATTCAATATACTAAAAAACCATTCAAATCATCGAAAGTTAGCCATTGAAATGGGTTGTCTTGCTATAAAATTAGGGACATGTAAACAAAGTCAGCCTCAATTAAAATTTGATTTGGCTATGCAAATTAGAGACGAATTGGCAGGTAGTGGTCACGTAAAGAGTAGCTTTATGCTAAAAACGTTAATTAAAGAGTCAGCAAACCAAGGTTGTGAAAAAGCGATACAGTTTTTAAAATTGCCGATAGGAAAAGCTTTAATACGAGATAACTCAATCGTTGGTCATATAAGCACTTTTAAACAGCCCAATCGTAAAAAACAAAAAGTAGCAAAAAAACAAGCTAAAAAAGCTAGAAAGAAATAACGCTAATACACTACCTGAGGGTTAAGCAAAGCTGAATTTATATAATAACTAATACAAAACAACTAATTAAAAGTCAACTTAACTCATCTAGTTTTATTCATGTTGGCTTTTAGGGTAATATGCGTTTAACTCATACAAAAGGACAGTTGATGAAGCATATATTACTTATAGTTACGGGTGCTAGCCCCCAAGTTTTAACCGAAACACTCTTTGCGATTCACGAACATGGCAAACAATTGCCTGACGAAATTTTTGTTATTACAACAAAAAGCACCAAGGCTATGCTCACCGATGGATTATTTGAGCAAGGTTATTTAGCTAAACTAATTGCAGACTACCAACTTCCGAATATTAAACTCCCCGATGAAAACATATGGCTTATAGAAGACGATAAAGGCCAACCTATTAATGATGCTAAATCTGAAATAGAACAAACTTACATGGCCGACTTTATTACTCGTAAAGTGTTTGAACTCACCAATAAAAACGATGTTAGCATTCATGCATCTATAGCTGGTGGGCGTAAAACAATGGCGTTCTATTTAGGTTATGCCATGTCATTGTTAGGCCGTGAGCAAGATTCACTAAGCCATGTGTTTGTAAACGACGAGTTTGAATTTGTCAGAGATTTTTATTACCCAACACCTTATGACCATATTATTAATGGCAAAAATGGCACACAAGTTAACTGCATTAATGCAAAGGTTACACTTGCTGAAATCCCGTTTGTGCGCATGCGCCAATCAATTGACGAGACCCTCATTGCAAATATGCAAAGTGCGTCATTTAGTCAAACAGTAGCAAGCTTAAATTCAGCCCATAAAAAAGATTTAACTCTTGAAGTAAACGCAAAAGCAAAAACGCTCACCTTTGCGGGAATCGAAATTAAACTTACCGCAAAAGAAACCGCCTTTTATTTATGGTTACACCAATACAGCCAAAGTGAACATAAAAAGCTTATTGTGGGGCGAAAATTTGAAGAGTGTACAAAACACAGCATAGAGTACTTAACGCTATTACAACAAAACAGCAGTGATTTACGTATATTCCGTGATACGTTTGGCGTAGAGCCCGAAGATTTTAGAGACGGTTTACACAGTAATTTAAAGGTAATGGAAAAAACCTTTGTGCAGCAAACTTGCAGCCGCATAAAGAGTAAAATAAATAAGGTGTTACCAAACGAGCTTGCTAAAAAAATAGTGATTGACTCTAATAACCAAAGCTTTGAAACAAGCTACTGGTTAAGTGCAACAACACATAATATAAAAATAAATATAGCGGCTTAATATTCGCAAGCTTGCAAACGCATAAAAATAATAATGCATGGTAAATTAGTTGATAAGGAAGTAATCAGGAATGAAGCAATCAATGAACTTTGAACACATTCAATCTAAGTGGCCAGAGCTACACCAGTTAGCCGCTTTTGCAGAAGAGTATGCGATTAGCGATCCACAAAGCTCATTGGTCAAATTACGTTGCTTTGCCGAAAAAGTAGTAGGCTACTTATATAAAGAACTTAGTTTACCTGTTTTACCCACTTCTAATATTTTCGATAAACTTACCGCCGACGACTTTACCAGCGCAGTCCCGCGTTTAATTACCGATAAGCTCCATGCCATACGTAAAAGCGGCAACCAAGCAGCGCATGAAGGCAAAGTTGATCAACAACAAGCTATTTGGATATTAAAAGAAAGCTACTTTGTAGCCTCGTACTTATTTATGGCGTATGCCAATGGCACGCAACAAGAATGCCCAGAGTTTAAAGCGCCTGAGCAAACACAGCCTACAAATCAAAGTGATGCCCAGTTTGCAAAAAAGAACAAGCAACTCACCAAACAATTAGCCGAGAACCAAGCCCGTTTAAAGCGCGCACTTGACGAATTAGAAGCCGCAGAGCTTGCGCAAAAACAAGCGCAGCAGCAAGCAGCAAAACTAAAACAAACTATTGATTTAGAAAAGCTGACTCAGGTTAAAACCCGAAATGAGCAAATTGTTAACTCAAGTTTTAACTTTAACGAAGATGAAACCCGTAAACGCATTATCGACTTAGATTTACGTAATGCAGGTTGGCATGTAGCACTTGATGATGAATCAACAGATGACGTTGGCAAAGAAGTAAAAGTAACAGAACAACCTACAACTACAGGCGTAGGTTATGTTGATTACGTATTATGGGATGACGACGGCAAGCCACTTGCGGTAATAGAAGCCAAACGCACCCGCGAAAATATTGAAAAAGGCCGTCAGCAAGCAACGCTTTACGCTAACGCACTTGAAAAGCAATTTGGTCAACGCCCCGTTATTTTTTATTCAAACGGCTGGGATATAAAAATTCTTGATGATGCGCAAGGTTATAACAGCCGTGGTTTATACGGTTACTACTCAAAAGATTCCCTGCAGTACTTAATAAAGCAGCGCATGCTTAAAAAAGAGCTAAACACCACGCCAATAGATACCGCGGTAGCAGGGCGTTTGTATCAAATGGAAACCATAACTCGTGTATGTGAGCGTTTTAGCGATAAACACCGCAAAGCGCTTATTGTGCAAGCAACCGGCACAGGTAAAACACGCGTATCTATTGCCCTTGCCAAGCGGCTGCTTGATGCTGGTTGGGCTAAGCGCGTACTGTTTTTATGTGACCGAAAAGAGCTACGTAAACAAGCGGGTAACGCCTTTACCGAATTCACCAAAGAGCCAGTCCACATTGTAGGTAAAAGCGCTAAAAACACAGCTGCCAGTGCGCGGGTGTTTATAGCAACGTACCCAGGTATGCTACGCATAATGAACAAGTACGACGTAGGCTATTTTGACCTAATAGTAGCCGACGAATCGCACCGTTCAATTTACAATATTTATGGCGATATTTTTAAATACTTTGATGCATTAGAAGTGGGCTTAACTGCCACACCGGTAGAAATGGTATCGCGCTCAACGTGTGATTTGTTTGGTTGCGACTACAAACTACCCACAGCTAACTACCCACTTGAAGACGCGATAGAGCAAGGCAACTTAGTGCCTTACAAAATTGTAAGTTACACCACTCAGTTTTTGCGCGAAGGCATTAAAAAAGACAGCCTAACCGATGAGCAAATAGCCCAATTAGAAGAGCAAGGCATTGATCCGAACGAGCTTGACTTCGACGCAAAACAAATAGACGAAGCCATTAAAAATAAAGACACCAACAGGCTAATACTACGTAATTTAATGGAAAAAGGCCTGCGCGATAAAGACGGCCAGCTCCCAGGCAAAACTATTATATTTGCCCGTAACATAGCCCACGCCGAATTAATGGCGCAGTTATTTAGTGAGCTTTACCCGCAGCATGGTGCTAATTTTTGCCGCGTTATTCACTCAAAGTACGAACGGGCCGAAGAGTTAATAGACGACTTTAAATCAAGCGACGAAAACAGCATGCGTATAGCAGTGTCGGTCGATATGCTCGACACCGGCATAGACGTACCTGAATGCGTAAACCTGGTATTTGCAAAACCTATAAAATCAAAAGTAAAGTTTTGGCAAATGATTGGCCGTGGCACACGCTTATGCGAAAACCTATACGGCCCAGGGCAGCACAAAACTCACTTCTTAATATTCGATCACTGGGCAAACTTTGAATACTTTGACGAAAACCCAGAAGAAGATGATGTAAAACAAGCAAAATCGTTATTACAAAAGTTATTTGAAGCGCGGGTAACCCTTGCCCAAACGGCCCTCAAAAAAGCCAATTTGGATGTGTTTGATCAAACAATTAAATTAATTCACGACGATATTTGTTTATTGCCAATGGAATCAATATCGGTGCGCGACAACTGGCAAGTGGTCGAAACTTATAAAGACCTAAAACGTCTTAATCAATTTGCACCGCAAACGGTAAGCGACTTACTCGAAAAAGTAGCGCCACTTATGCAATGGCGTAACATAATGGGGCAAAGTGAAGCCTATAAATTTGATTCTGAGCTAACCACTATCCAAACACTAATATTTACCGATGCAAACCAAATTGATTTAGCTAAACAAAGTATAATGAACAAGGTTGAATCGCTTCAAATGCACCTAAACGAAGTGCGTAGCAAAGCACCCGCAATAGAAGAAATACAAACACAGCAGTATTGGCAGTATTTAACCCATGCAGCGCTTGAGCAAAGCCGTATAAATTTACGCAGTATTATTCACCTGCGTAATAAAAGCGTGAAGCCACCAACAAGTGATTTTGTGCTTGATATAAAAGAAGACACCAACCAAATACACGAAGCTGATAGGCTTACAAAAATAGTCTCTATTGATTATCAAATATACCGCCAAGAGGTTGAAAAAACACTCCCCCCGTTATTTGAAACCGACAGCGTGCTTAAAAAAATCCGCAACGGCGAACAAGTAACCGAAGCCGACTTAGCGCAATTAAGCTCGTTAGTGCATACGCAAAACCCAAGTGTTGATTTAAATACATTAAAAGAGTTTTTTCCCGAATCAACCGCTAGCTTAGACAAAATATTGCGTACCATAGTCGGCATGAACAAAAACGCCATAGAGCAGAGCTTTACTACCTTTGTGCAGCAAATACACACCCATGTAAATGCCAAGCAACAGCGCTTTATTGGTATGTTAAAAAACCACCTAATTCGCCATGGCTCTATTGAAATAGCCCAGCTTTACGATGCACCTTTTACACAAATACACGACATGGGGCTCGATGGCGTATTTAGCGAGCAACAAGCAGACGTAATAGAGCAATTTATTAAGCAGTTTGATGTACAATTGGGTGATAAAAACCAAACGGTAGATAAAGAAGTGAGGCTGTAAATGAGTAATGAGTTGGAGATTTACCAAAACGAAGATGGTAGTTTACAGCTAGCTGTTGCTTTACAACACGAGAGTCTTTGGTTATCTCAACTACAATTGGCCCAGTTATTTAATACGTCCACTGATAATATTAGTTTACACCTAAAAAACATATATCAATCAGGTGAACTTGATGAAAACGCAACTACCGAGGATTACTCGGTAGTTCGCCAAGAGGGTAAACGCCAAGTAAAACGTAAATTAAAACACTACAACCTTGATGCAATAATATCTGTGGGCTACCGCGTTAACTCAACCCAAGCAACACGCTTTCGCCAATGGGCGACTAAAACATTAAAGCAGCATTTATTAAAAGGCTACAGCTTAAACCAAGAGCGATTAGCACAAAACGCAACAGAGCTAGATAACGCATTACAACTCGTTAAACGTATTGCTGTTGTGCCACAAAACAGTGAGTTTGGTGCAGGGCTTGTAGATATAATTGCCAGTTACACGCAAACTTTTTTATGGCTACAAAAGTACGACGAGGGGTTACTTAATTCACCAAAAGGGGAGTTAGGCGGCGCACTTACACCACTTAATGATGCAAAAGCCGCGATTGCTCAGCTTAAGCAAAACCTTATAATCAAAGGTGAAGCCACCAAGCTATTTGCACAAGAGCGCGATGATGGTTTAGCAGCTATTTGGGGGGCGTTAGAGCAAACCGTATTCGGTGAACCCGCCTACCCAAGCATAGAAAGTAAAGCCGCGCATTTATTGTACTTTGTGGTGAAAAACCATCCGTTTAGTGATGGCAACAAACGCACCGCAGCGTTTTTGTTTGTCGATTTTTTAAATCGTAATCAACGCCTGCTAAACGAGTATTATCAACCAGTAATAAACGATACAGGGTTAGCGGCTATTACCTTATTAGTAGCAGAGTCAAACCCAAAAGAAAAAGACACCATTATTCGCTTAATCGAAAATTTATTAAGTACGGATTAATCAGCCCAACAATTTAGATGTAGGTCGGGCTTTAGCCCGTCAATAGGAAAAGAAATGATCACCGGACCTTTAAAAAGTAAAATCGACAAACTATGGGAAGAATTTTGGACAGGCGGCATCACTAACCCGCTAACCGTAGTAGAGCAAATTACTTTTTTAATGTACGCCCGTATGCTCGACATGAACGAGCAAGCCGACGAAAAACGCAGCGCACGCACTAAGCAGCCGTTTAACCGCCGCTTTAGCGACGCCGAGCAACACCTTCGTTGGCAAAACCTGCGCCATTTAGGGGCCGAAGAGTTATACAAACTGGTTAAAGATGAGCTGTTTCCGTTTTTTTCAAAAACCTCAGACGACGTATCGCCTGAAGGCGCGGTATTTAATGAGTTTATGAAAGACGCGCAATTAATGATTCAAAAGCAAAGCTTATTGGTAAAAGCCGTTGAAATGGTAAACGACCTACCGCTTGAAAACTCAGACACCAAAGGCGATTTGTACGAATACTTGCTTAGCAAACTTACTACCGCAGGCATTAACGGCCAATTTAGAACCCCGCGCCATATTATACGCGCCATGGTCGAAATGATGGATCCAGATGTAACCAGCCAAATATGCGACCCATCAACCGGCACTGGTGGCTTTTTGTCGGTAAGTTACGAATACCTATTACAAAAATACACATCAGCCGAGGGCATAGAGCGCGAACCTGTGCTTGACGTAAATGGCAATATACAGCTTGATGATAACGGTAAACCGCTTGAAAATTGTCTTTACTCAGGCGATTTAATAACCCCAGAGCAGCGCAGCCACATAGATGCTCACATGTTCAACGGCTTTGACTTTGACGCCACCATGCTACGCGTAGCCGCCATGAACCTAGTAATGCACGGCATTAAACAACCAGGCATTCATTATCAAGATACCCTAAGCCAAAACTTTAAAGAGCACTACCCGCAAAAAGCAAAAGAAGGCTTTGACATAATACTCGCCAACCCGCCATTTAAAGGCAGCCTAGACGAAGAAGACGTATGCCCCGAGTTATTACGCAAAGTAAAAACTAAAAAAACCGAGCTGCTATTTGTTGCCCTTATAGAGCGCATGTTAAAAATAGGCGGGCAATCTGCCACTATCGTGCCTGACGGCGTATTATTTGGCTCATCAAAAGCGCACGTACAACTGCGCCAAATGCTGGTGGATAACAATCAGCTAGAAGCCGTAATTTCACTACCAAGTGGTGTGTTTAAACCCTATGCTGGTGTTTCAACCGCCATACTGATATTCACCAAAGGTGGCAGCACTGATCATGTATGGTTTTACGACGTACAAGCCGACGGTTTTAGCCTAGATGACAAACGCACGCCAATAAAAGCCAACGATTTACCAAGCTTAATTAGCGAATTTAAAACCCGTGATAAAGCAACCGCGACAAGTGATAAAAATGACAAAACTCAGAAAGCCTTTTGGGTAAGTAAAGATGAAATAGCCAGCAATAAATACGACCTTTCAATCAACCGCTATAAAGAAGTGGTATACGAGGAAGAAAGCTACGATCCGCCAAAAGAAATACTTGGTAAGTTGGTGTCGTTGGAAAATGAAATATTGGCAGACCTAAAAGAGCTGGAGGCGATGCTGTGAGTTGGTCGTTGGTAAAACTAGGTGATATTTGTACAACTACTCAAGGAGTACAAATCACAAAAGCTAATACTAAAGCAGAACCTTACCAGGGGGGCTATAGGTATTTGTACATTGCTGATTTTATGAGTGAGAAAAAATTAAGTTTTGTAGATGATGAATTCGATCACAAGAAAGTAACTTCTAATGACTTAGTTATGGCAAATACTGGTAGTCCAGGCCGAGTATTTAAAGGAAAAGATGGAATATTAAGTAATAACCTTTTCAAAATTTCTTTTGATAATAACTCAGTTGATCGTGATTACTTGTACATGATGTTGTCATCAAATGTGTTTCAAAGTCTTTTGCAAAAACAGATGAAAGGTGGAATTCAAAAGCACTTAGGGCACCAAACTATTTCGAGGCAGGAAATCCCACTTCCCCCACTGGAAGAGCAAAAGCGTATTGCCGCGATTTTAGATAAAGCCGACACCATCCGCCGCAAACGCCAACAAGCCATCCAACTCGCCGACGAATTCCTACGCAGCGTATTCCTAGACATGTTCGGCGATCCTGTCACTAACCCAAAGGGATGGGAAGTTAATAAGCTTGGTGAACTCATAATCAAAGGCCCAACTAATGGGCTTTATAAACCTGCAAGCGACTATGGAAGTGGAGCGAGGATATTAAGAATTGATGGGTTTTATGATGGTGTACTTTCTGACCAATCAAAATTAAAGCGTGTAAAGGTTACTGATGCTGAAATGGATAAATTTGGTCTTTCAGAAAGAAGTATTGTCATTAACCGAGTAAATAGCAAAGAGTACTTAGGAAAGTGTGGCTTTGCTCAACATCTTGAAGAGTCAACCGTATTTGAATCTAATATGATGAACTTTAAAGTTGATGAAACAAAGCTAAATTCTAGATTCCTAGTGCAACAATTACAAATGCCAAATATTAAAATGCAAATTGCGACTTGTTCAAAAGATGCGGTGAATCAATCAAGTATCAATCAGAACGATGTAAAATCGTTTGAAATTATCGTTCCAACTATTGAACTTCAAAATGAATATGAGAATGTTTGTAAAAGGTATTTAGCCTCCAAATTAAATTATGATGATTCTTCCAATTTGAATAGCGAATTGTTTAACTCACTCAGCCAAAAAGCCTTTGCTGGTGAGCTATAGCTTCCATCTTAAAAGATGAACAACAAAAGGACGTTTTAATGAATGTAACGGCCGTACATCGTGTCAATGTTGGGTGGCGTGACTCCGTCACTTAACCAACCTACGTTTTTATCTCACTCATGTAGGTTGGATAAGCCGAAGGCGTCATCCGTCATTACTGGTTGAGCATTGTAAATGTATACGGCTTGGGATGTTGTTGGTTTGTTGGGTGGCGTGACTCCGTCACTTAACCAACCTACGTTTTTATCTCACTCATGTAGGTTGGATAAGCCGAAGGCGTCATCCGACATTACTGGTTGAGCATTGTAAATGTATACGGCTTGGGATGTTGTTGGTTTGTTGGGTGGCGTGACTTCGCCACTTAACCAACCTACGTATTTAACTCAATCACGTAGGTTGGATAAGCTGAAGGCGTCATCCGATATTATTGGTTGAGCATTGTAAATCTAATACGGCTTGGGATGTTGTTGTTGGTTTGTTGGGTGGCGTGGCTTCGCCACTTAACCAACCTACATTTTTTACATGGAGGTTTTATGAGGTATCGTCGAAATTATCAAGCTGGAGGGACGTATTTTTTCACAGTTAATTTGCTTGAGCGAAATAAATCATTACTGGTTGATCACATTGATTTACTACGTGAGTCGGTACGTTGGGTTAAACGACATAAACCTTTCCATATTGATGCGTGGGTTGTGTTACCCGATCATCTTCATGCGGTGCTAACCTTACCCGAAGAGGATTGTGACTACTCTGGCCGATGGCGTGAAATAAAAAAGCGCTTTTCTAAAGGGTTACCTAAAAGAGAATACCTATCTGAGGCACGTATGAATAAAAATGAACGAGGCATATGGCAACGTCGCTTTTGGGAGCATACCATTCGTGATGAGCAAGATTATTGGCATCATGTAAATTATGTACACTTTAACCCTCTTAAACATAGCTTAGTAAAAAGGGTGAGTGATTGGCCTTATTCAAGTTTTCACAAAGCGGTTGCATCAGGTATCTATAGCCGCAATTGGTGTGGGAAATTATAAGATGTTACTTTGTCTAAGCGCCTCGAACGCACTCAATAAATACCTAAAAGCTGATTTACCTCGCTTACCTCATGAGCCAGGAAAACAAGCGGGGCTAAATACACTCATAAGCGATAATAATAGCTTTAACTGGCAATTGCAGATAATTGATAACAGCTATAAATCCCGTGAAAAAACAATCATTGTTTGTGAGGCTAATAGCCGCTTTACGTTTTTTATACCGGTTAGTTTAAAGCTATCGCAAGAGGAGTTAACTCAGCGTTTGCAGTACGAATGGCAGTTAATGATGGCTGAAACGCTTGAGGTGTATCAGTTAATACCACGCAGCGATATTGCGGTGCTGTTAAGTGAGCTATCAAAAATAGAATTTACCCCGCACTGGGTTAAAAATACCGATTTAAGTATAAGCGGCCACATTAGCGATGCTGCACTTTGGGTTACTCAAACACTACAAGAAGAGGGGCTTTATGATTTACCTAAAGACCTTGCCATTGAGTTAGCTATTTATTTAAACACCCAACCTAAACGTATTACTAATAAAACAACTGGCCGCAAAGAGAAGTTTATACCCATAGAACGTTTATTACATTATTGCCAAACGTTGATCACCTCAGAGCAGCGAGGTAATAAAGCATCAACGGACATAGCTGGTAATAACAATATAATTAATTTTAGAGATTACCTGCACAGGTAAATATTAATGACAAGGAAGGTTAAATGAGTAGTACTATCTCTCCTGAAATTCAATCTATTGCAACATTATTTGCGAGTGATTTAGTTATTCCAGATTATCAGCGGCCATACCGTTGGAATGAACATAATGTGGCTCAATTAATAGTAGATATAAAAAGTAATTATTTAATTAGCGGTGCAGAGTATCGATTGGGTACAGTTGTTCTACATACTGCAACTAGTGGCAATAAACTTGAAATAGTTGATGGTCAGCAACGCACAATTACTTTGTGTATTCTGCTTACAGCTATAGCTACTAAATTAAATATAACGGATAAACCTGCACTTTTAACCACCATTGCCATTAATCATCCCGAGTCGCAACAACAAGTTCGGCACAACAGTGCATTTATTAACATGCAGCTTGAGCAAATGGATGAGCAAGAGTTAATTAATTTATATACTTTTATTTTATCGAACTGCTCGCTTGTTGTTATTAAACTGAGCGATATAAGTGAGGCGTTTCAATTTTTTGATAGCCAGAATGCACGAGGTAAAGCCCTTGAACCTCATGATCTTTTAAAAGCATATCACTTACGCGAAATGGGTCACGAAACTCAGCAAACAAAATTAAACACTATTAAGCATTGGGAACAAGAAGCCACAAGCTCGGGTAATTTAAAACCAATATTTGCTAATTATTTATACAGAATTAGACGATGGCTTAAAGGTGAACATGGGAGATATTTTACCAATAAACATATTGATGTTTTTAAAGGAGTAAACCTGACTAATAAAGAGGTACCGCATTACATTGAGACTGCTTTAAGAGCCCATATTTACACCACTCAATACAATCACTCTGTGGATCGAATAGTTGATAAAAACGAATTAAAGTACCCACATCAGATAGGTCAAATTATACTTAACGGCTCACGTTTTTTTGAATTTGTAGCTCATTATATTGAACAGCAAAAATACTTAGAAAAGCATACTGAGTTAGCACCTTATTTAAAAAGTTACAATGGCTCGCATAGGGCTGGTGATAATTATGCGCGTAATTTATTTTTAGCTGTTGTAATGCTTTACCATGATAAATTTAAAGAGCAGCATTTTAAGCAAGCTATCCGTTTATGCTTTTGTTGGGCTTATAAGCTAAGAGTGGAAAACTCGCGGGTATTAATGGCTAGTATTGATAATTATGCAAAAAATAGCAGTAGTTTATTAAATGTCATTGCGCATGCGTTAGATGCCAATGAAGTATTGCGCTATGTGGTAATTAAAAATGAAGAGGCTGTTAGCAGTAATAAAACCAAAGGGTTAGAAGCATTACACGGACTATATTTAGGTAAGGATACAAAGAATGAGCAATAATGACGTCAAAGCGCTGACTATCGAAGAGTTATTTTTTGGTAATGCTATTTATACCATTCCTAGCTATCAACGAAATTATGCTTGGGGGCAAGCACAAGTTGAACAACTTATTAATGACATTGATGATCAACGAAAAGAAGATGAAAACAAAAACTATTATGTTGGCTCATTAGTGGTAGATAGACGACAAGCGAATACAGAAATAACTGAATATGAAACCATTGATGGCCAACAACGACATACTACTTTGTGTATTATTTTGGCTGCGCTGAAACATTTAAATGTTGAAGTAGCTATTAAAACGCTTAATTTAAGCTTTGAATGCCGAGAAAGTTCAAAACGTACTCTTCTCTCTTTATTTGTTCATGGTGAACCGAAAGGTAAAACGTTACAAAACCTTGAACCAAGTATGGTGAATGCATTTAATGTGGCTTTAAAAATTTTTAAATCAAAATTCAATGCAAATGAATTAATTGAATTTAAAAAGTTTTTATTTGAAAAAGTAATTATTGTCCGAACATGTGTGCCTAAAGATACCGATCTTAATCATTACTTTGAAATAATGAATAATCGCGGTGAACAGCTCGAAAAGCACGAAGTTGTTAAAGCCCGCTTAATGAATCATTTACCTGAAAATGAGCAACCCGTGTTTGCTCAAATTTGGGATGCGTGCTCAGATATGGGGCACTATATTCCGTTTAGGTTTGATAGCAAGCTAAGAACAAAAATATTTGGTGATGATTTAAAGCAGTTATTAACTTTGAGTTATGGGGGGAATGGCTTATTTAATGCTGTGCTTGATAAAGTTAACAGTGAGCAGGCATTATCAAAGAATTCAGATACTTTGCAAGCTTCGATTTATCAGGAGTCTCAGAGTAAGGGGAATTTATTTAACTTATATTCAGAAGCTAAGTTTTATGAGAGAAAAAAAGATGATGAGCAAACGCAATTGGATGATCGCTTTCGATCGATAATAAACTTTCCTAACTTTTTGCTCCATGCTCTTACACTTTTTGTGGATGCTGATGAGTTGATTGAACAAAAGGTGTCGCTTGATGATAAAAAGCTTATTAAAGAGTTCGATACATACATTCTAGAGGGCCTAGCCGAAGATAAATGCGCTCAAAAGGTCAGGCGGTTTGCCGGTGTATTATTAAAAACACGGTATTTGTTTGATTGTTACATTATCAAGCGTGATTTAAGTAGCCCAGAAAAAAACTGGGGAGTGCGTACTTTAGTAAGAAAAACCTCAGAAAAAGCCAAGCATAATGTTTCAACTGTTAATACTTTTATAGAGAATAGCGAAAAGCTGGTTATGCTACAAAGTATGTTTAATGTGTCTTACCCGAGTAACAGTTATAAGCATTGGCTTGCAAATACGCTAAGGTATTTGTTTAATCAAGAACAAACAATCGACGTTAAGAATTTCATTGTTCAATTAGAAACAAGTGCTTTTAATCAATTATGTTCTATTGGAAATATAGATACTAAAAGTAGCATCCAATCTCAAAAAGAGCTTCTAAAACAAACTATTAATTGTGGCACTTCGGTACAAAATTATATTTTTAATTACCTCGACTACAAAATATGGCTTGAACTTAACAGAGGAGACTTTGATAAGGTTAAATTTAGTTTATTAGGTACGGATGATGAGATTCTTTTAGATACGCCCGTTGTTAATTCTATTAAAAAAGTAGCCACCGAGTTTAAATTTACAAACCGTAGCTCGGTTGAACATCACTATCCACAAACCTCTAAAACAGAGGCTATGGATAACAAGCTCATTGATACGTTTGCAAATTTATGTTTAGTAAGTAGCTCTACTAATTCAAGCCTAGGCAACGATTACCCTGAAGGTAAAAAGAAAACTGTGCTAGCTAAACAAGGCGATAAAGCTGAAAGTTTAAAGCAGCGACTGATGTTTAGTTACAAAGACTGGTACTTATCAAATGAAACAGCTTTAACTGAACAAGCAAGCGGTATTAAGCCGCATGGCGATGCAATGTTAGAATTACTGCTATTGCCTGTAATTACTTAGGGGAAGCTAATAGATTTGATGCTACTTTTAAACTCTTATCAAATAGCCATGTAGTATCTGCAACTACTGTAAATAATTTGCATGGCAGCTCCTGTACTATTTATAAAACATCACAGTAGCCAAAATATGAGTGGGCCGATACAAGCATTATTATTCAGAGGTTGTGTAAATAACCAAGCTGGAAAAATAGTTAAGCAATCTATATTAGTACTTTAGCTGCCAAATTATATGCTCATAAAAGCGGTTATCTATTGTGTTTTAGCAGAATAAGTTTGTTTATGAAATTTCAACTTTGCGCCTCAAACGCACTCAATAAATACCTAAAAGCTGATTTACCTCGCTTACCACATGAGCCAGGTAAACAAGCGGGGGTAAATACACTCATAAGCGATAGTAATTGTTTTAACTGGCAATTACAGCTAATTGATAATAGTAATATCATTAATTTTAGTGATTTTAAAAAGAGTAAGGAATAAATCAATGGAGTTTTCACAAGCTTGTGAAACTAAATGTCGTGTGAAATGAGATTATGATTAATGAGTTAATTAAATGTGACCTCTAAAAGCATACCTAATTTAAATCACTCTAAACGATTTTAACAAATTGATACAAAATAAATTTTGACATAAAAGATAGGAATAATGATGGATACAAAAATAGTTACGCAATGGACACTATCAAATCAAAATGCGCAACAAATAGGTGTTGATGCTTCATTCGATAAAATGCTGACAAATATAGAAGAAACGATTCAAAAAGAGATTATAGCTTTTGTAAATAATGTAACAGTTACAAATGAAGATAAGCCATTAGCCAATGCATTAAATGATTGTTTTGCTGAGGTGGAAAGTGAGTTTAATAGTGAGCGTTGGGTATCACTAACCGATGAAATTTATTTTGATAAAAAAGTAAACGGTTGTTGGGTTGTTAGAAAAAATGATGAAAATAACCTTTATCGACTTTTTAATAGAGGGACTCCAGCAGTTCAAGTTAATGATCATGTAAATAAAATATTGCAAGATCCAATTAATAAATGGGCGGTTCCTAGTAAAGAAACTCTTTTAAAAATGTTAAACTTAGGCAGTAATGCCCCATTTAAAATACATGGGTCATTTCGCTGCATTGACTATGATTATATAGATTCTTGGGATCAACTTTATGTTATTGGAGGAGATGTGTGTGGTAATCACATGCCAAATAAGTGCGATTTCCCACAATCAAGCGGCGTTAGCGTTCCTTTTTTAGATTTTAAAGATCCAATATCTAATTTAAAAGTATTGTTTTTGGAGTTTTTAAACAAAGGCTTAACACCATTACCTTTAAAAAATAGTCTGCAATACAAGTTATTGTTATCGATTGTTCATCGTAAACAGAAAGCACTATTTCCAGAATATAAGCTTGAAGGTAATCAGATAGTAAAAGAATTAATCACAAAAAAAATAACTAAAAGCTTACTGGTAGAAGACCACATTCGCGCCGATATAGCACCTTACCACTTAAAAATGATAGAAGATACCGAGCTAGGCCATTGGTCTTTATGGGCAGATGAGCTAGAAAACACGGATGAACAAAGTGTATCTTTACCCATCCCACTGGTTGCGCGAGACCCAAAATCGAGTATTAACGATGGGGTGGTCGCAATCGACTTTGGTACTAAAAGTACCGTTGTAGTGTATCAAAAAGATAACGTGAATATTCATCCTATGCGAGTTGGTACTGGGGATTTACGTACAGATATACAAGCTCATCATTATGAAAACCCAACAATTATGGAATTTAGAGATCTTGACGCGTTTATTAGTGCTTATAACGAAAAAGCCAATAAACCTTATACTCGTTGGCAAGATTTAACTATTTCCCATACTGCAAAAAATGCGATGGAAGGCACCGAGTCTAGCCAATTCAATACCTTTTTAGATGAGATAAAACAATGGGCGGGCGATAAAAACAGAAAGCTAAAAGTAGTTGGACAAAAAGGCAGAGTGATTGACCTGCCGCCATTTTTAGAGCTTGGCACTGATGACTTTAACCCCATTGAAATTTATGCATATTATTTAGGTTTATATATTAGTAACTTAAATAATGGCATTTTTATGGAATACATACTGTCATTTCCTGTGACTTACGAAATGCCAGTACGCGATAAAATAATAGAAAGCTTTGAAAAAGGGCTTAAAAAGTCACTTCCTGCTGAATTAGGGGGTGATACTATTGAGCAATTAACCGTTATAAAAGGCGCAAGTGAGCCAGCGGCTTATGCCCTAACGGCTTTTAAATCTCATGACTTTGACCCAGAAGGTGACGAACGCATTTTTTATGGCGTTTTTGATTTTGGCGGCGGTACAACCGATTTTGATTTTGGTATTTTTAGAGAAGCAAAAAATGGAAAAGAGCGCCGTTTTGACTATGTAATAGAGCACTTTGGTGCTGGTGGCGATCAATTTCTTGGTGGTGAAAACCTTTTAGAATTATTAGCGTTTGAAGTATTTAAGAAAAACAAAGTAGCACTTTTAAAAGCGGGAATACAATTTGAAAAACACCCTGAAAAAGATGAATTTGCAGGCAGCGAACAACTACTAAGTTATTCACAAGAAGCTAGAAATAACACTAAAAAATTATGTATTGCGCTGCGCCCATTTTGGGAAGAGCACGAAGGCTTTGCGATTGATGCTTCTGGAGAGCTGAGTATAACGCTCACAGATATTAATGGTATTCAACATTCTGCTTTTGCGCTTGATGTTGATGAGGATGAACTAACCCAGTTACTGTCTGATCGTATTGAGCGAGGCGTTGAAAACTTTTTTAATGCGCTGCGTTTGGCTTTTAGCAATATTCAAGAATCATTAAATGATATTGATGATGTAAAAATATTTTTAGCGGGTAATTCAAGCCAGTCTAGCTTTGTTAACACATTATTTGAAAAGCATATTAACTTACAAGATGAAGCGATTAGCAATATTAGTGGTGATAGCCATTTTAAATTATTTGCGCCACTGGGTGCCGATAAAACTGACCTTGAAAAACCAACAGGTAAAACAGGCGTTGCTTTTGGTTTAATTGAGTCGCGAGAAGGCGGCAACATAATGGTGATTGACCGTAATGTTGGCGATGATGATATTCGTTTTAAATATTACCTTGGTGAAAGCCGTAAGGGTAAGTTTAAACCAATAATAGACCGTGAAAGTAATTTTAATCAGTGGATAGAATTTATTGATGCGGGCTATCAAAAATTTGAATTGTTTTACACTGAACAACCAACGTCAAGCACAGGGAATGTATCTATTTCTGACAGTGGTATTAAAAAGAAAGCTATTAAGCTTGATATGACCGATGACGACGCTTTTGTTTATATCCGAATTACCTCGCCAACCCAAATTGAATACGTTATTGCAAATGAAAATGACATTGCTAACAACGTATATATTAATGAAATTCAAAGTTTAGAACTGTAATTATTTAAGGAAAATTTATGTTAGTACCAACAGTTATACCTTCAGCGATTACAGCTATTAGTAATCTAGCTATTCAGCTAGGTCCAATGATAGCTAAATATGCTCCTACTGTTATAAAAGTGGCGGGCGATAACCTACCAAGGTTAGTTAAAGTGCTTGAAGTAATAAGCATTGCGTCTGATGTACTTATGCCTAATGAAAAAGCTGATGAACTTGGTGCAAAAGCAATTGCAGCGGATAAAACACCAGAAGATTTTGACCAAATTAATGCTTATATTGAGTACTTAAGAAACGATGTGAAAGTGGATGAGGCAACGCTGAGTCAAGATCCAATTGACGTTTTAGTTCGTCAATCTGTTGGAGCGGTTGTTTTACTTAAGGGATTAAATAAAGAGCTCGGTAGTGATGTATCGTTACCATTTGTGAATAAATTGAGCGAGCTTGGTATAGGGGGAAAAGTAGTATTAGAGATTATTAAGACCTATTTAGGTAGCGAGCTCAATCAGGATGAGATTAAGGCTTATATTGATGGCGAATTAACACTCGATAAAACTAAGCAGCATAGCGATAATTTGTTAACTGCATATCAAACTGCCAATCCGTCAATGACCCAGCAAGAAGCTGAGCAAGCTGTAATGAAGGATTTCTAAGGTGCCAAAGACAAAAACATCGTTGATTGAATTATTAAAGGGTAGTGATACTGATGCTGGTATTCCATTACCCGTGATAGAAAAGCCATTTTTACTGGCTGATCATGAGTTTTCACTTTATCACATTAAAGAAGTGACATTTGATGAAGAACTACCACGAAAAGAAGCGTTTGAAAATGTATTAAATTCGTTAAATATAGATGGAATTATTTTTCTCTATTTACTAATTGGTGATGGAGAAAGCGTTAAGTTTTTATTTGGCATCGCAAAAGACAAGCGTTATGAAGGCACTTTATTGCTTGATGTCGATGACATAGGTGAAAGTATTTTAAAGCCTTCTTTACAAGGTAACTTTAGAGGAAGCGTAGTTGAGAAGCTAACTAAAGCTGAACGAAAGAGGGTTAAGGAAGAAGTTGGTTGTTTTTCTAAAGTGTCTAAGCTTGAAGGTGTGCCAAGTGTTCATGAAGATAACGAACAGTTTCAAGGAGTTGATAGATTAGTTGATATTATGAGTGGTGATGAGTTTTGTCTTGCTGTACTTGCTGATCCGCTTTCTTTATCTGAAGTGAATGAGCTTGAAGGTCAATTGCACGGAATTTACGATAAATTATTACCAATGTCTAAAAAAAGTATTCAAAGTGGGGATAATCGCTCAAAAACAACTGGGACATCAGAAGGGGCGAGCACAACAAAAACTACAGGCTTAAGTTATAGTACAGCCATTAGTAAAAATACGGGTAAGTCAGTAAGTATTACTAATGGGACATCTGACTCAGGTAGTAGTAAGCAAACGTCAAAAGGCTCTTCGGAAACTGATCATAATACCCACATTAGTGGTAATGAATCTACATCAAGTGGAACTTCAGAATCTGATTCTACAGCAAAAAATAAAGGTACCAATTCGTCAGAGCAAACAGGTAATTCGTCTACTGAATCTCGCGATTTTTCAGATAAAGCGGTACAAGATTGGGTTAGCTATATTGAGGACGTGTTATTAAAACGGATTCAAATAGGTAAAAATAGGGGGCTATATCTTTCTAATATTTATTTGTTATCAAATTCTGAAGCCAGTGTTTTAAAATTAGGAAATACGGCAAGGTCAATTTTTTCAGGTGAAGATGCAAATAAATCTCCGTTAGTACTTAAAAAAGTTATATCGAAAAATGAAATTACTACATTGGAAAACTTTCAATTTCCTGCATTGAAAACAGATAGAAATAACTCAGGAAATCTAAATAAGAATACACATCAATTAAATCTTTTATTATCTAAAAACCCGTTTAATAAATATTCGTGTAATTGGTTGTCGACTAATGAACTTAGTGTTGTGGCTGGTTTACCACAAAAAGAAGTGGTTGGATTAACACTTAAAGAAGAAGTTGAATTTGGCTTAAACATGACTAAAACGGTTACCGATGAGAATAAGCTATTTTTAGGTAACTTGATAAAAAGTGGATTACAGCAACAAACAGAAGTGTGTATTGATAAACGAGATCTTGATAAACATATATTTATTGCTGGTGTAACTGGCAGCGGTAAGACAACTACTTGCCATCGTTTATTAAATTCGGCTCAAATGCCTTTTTTGGTAATTGAACCTGCAAAAACAGAATATCGTGTACTCACTAAAAAACATAAAGATATTTTGATTTTTACACTAGGCAATGACAATGTTGCACCATTTAGGTTGAATCCGTTTGAATTTTTTCCTCATGAAAATATCACTTCAAGAGTGGATATGATTAAGGCTAGCATAGAGTCGGCTTTTGATATGGAAGCGGCTATTCCACAACTTATTGAAGCAGCCATTTATCGCTGTTATGAAGTAAAAGGTTGGAATATAGCTAACTCTAAAAATAGTTATTATGAAGACCCATTTGCTCCGGGGGTTTATGCTTTTCCTACATTAGCAGAATTAATTGCAATGACTGAGGTAATCGTTAAAGAGCAAGGTTTTGACGATAGATTAAAGCAAGATTATATAGGTTCAATTAAAGCACGCTTGCAAGGTTTGCTAATTGGCTCTAAAGGGCAAATGCTAAATACACCGCGCTCTATTAATTTTAAAGATTTAGCGCAGCGTAATGTTATTTTAGAGCTTGAAGAAATTCGTAATCCTAGTGAAAAATCCCTGATAATGGGGTTTGTTTTAGCTAATTTAAATGAAGCTGTGCGATCAAATCATGAAGAGTATAGAAGTCGCGGTGAAAAATTTAGACATATTACATTAATTGAAGAAGCACACAGGTTGTTGTCTAAATTTGAAGCCGGGGATAGCTCAAATAAAAAACAAGGAGTGGAAACTTTTTCTGATATGTTGGCTGAAGTACGCAAATATGGGGAGTCGTTGATTATTGTTGATCAAATTCCGAATAAACTAACGCCAGAAGTATTAAAAAATACGAGTACTAAAATTATTCATAAGCTTTTTGCACAAGATGATAAAGAGGCCGTTGGAAATACAATGGCACTATCGGATGAGCAAAAAGACTTTTTATCAAACCTTGAACCTGGTCGTGTTATTTTATCTACATCGGGGACGACAAAACCTCTTCAAGTTCAAATAAAAGAATTTGTTAGTACAACACAAGAAACGGATGTTGACCCTAAAGAAATTAGGAGCATAGCGCTTCAATATTATGCCGATAATTACAAGTTAGGGTTAATTCAGGGGTTAGAGCTTTTGGAAAGTAAACCTTCAGCAGATGTTATTCAGGATATATTACAGGGGAATCCAGTGCTTGCTTGGGTTAAGACTGTAAAGAATTATAAATCAAACATTGAGTTAAATAACTATATCAAAGTTTATGGTATTGATTTTATGCACCAATATATTCTTACTACATGTTATAAAACGCTTGCAGAAACAGATGAGAATGAAAAACAGCTAAATAGTCGAAGCGACTGTTTAGGGCTTTACCTATATGCAGTGCTCGAAAACTCTGAAGCAGCATTTAATATGGAGCAAAGAAATGCGCTTTGTACTAATAAAAAATTAAATTTTTAATTAAGGAGATCGCTATGGGATTTTGGAGTGGTTTGTGTAGTGCTGTGAGCAGTGCATGTAGCGTTATAAGTAGCGCAGTATCAAGTATTGGCAGTAGCATTGCAAGTGCAGCTACAAGCATTGCCAGCTTAGGGATAAGCCTTGCGGCAAAAGTTTCTGATGCCATTAAGTCGGTTGGCATTTCTTTAGGCATTATTAACCCAGAAGATACAATGGAAGAGCTGGGCGAGCGGGCTATGTTAAGTGATAAAAAGTCAGAAGATTTCGATTCAATTAACGACTATATTGATCACTTGAGAAACAACGTTGTCTTTGATAAAGAGAAGTTTGATAACCTTGATGAAAAAGATCTTTTAGCGCGTTCTTCTATTGGGGCATCTATTACTCTAAAGGGAATTAATGAAAAGTTAGATGCAACAGTAACCACTTCATTTATGGCGAAAGTGGTATCTCAAGAGCTAGAAACTGATGAGATTATTGGGACTATAAAGGCCTATAAAGAGAAGGAATTAAAGCTAGATAACTACGAGCTTTACCTTAATGATGAGCTCTCTCTTGATGAAACAACGAAGCATAGTAATGCCTTAGTTGATGCTTATCAAAAATTAGAGCCTGAATTATCTATTGAGCAGATTGAAAACAAAGTAATGGGGCTAAATAAGTAAATGGCTGATTTTTATATTCAAGTAAAAAGTAACATGGCTAAAACGAATCGAATTATTGATGGTGACTTAGAAGTTGTTCGCTTTGCCGGAGAAGAGTGGATTTCGGTTAATTTATACTGGCAACAATTTAAAAATAAAATTGAGTACATTGCTAATGAAAAGTTAGCTTTTGTTATTGATACTGATGATAGCTCTTTTAATGTTGATACGAGTATTTCAATCGCTGACAAGTTCATTACTAGTGAACAAGATCTTCAGTGGATTATTAATGGTATTGACACTGTTTGGTCTCAAGCTTTTCTTTATCCAGATATTTCAACAAGGCTTAACGTAAGCAGTGCGGTTAAAAATGATCAACTTGGTGTTGATAAAAAAACCGTTAAGCCAAGTGTTGAAGACGTAGATACTGCCAATAGTAATGTTTTACAGAATTATTACCGAAAGGCGACAAGGAATTTTAAAAGAGGCAATCAATAATGGATGAACAGCTAATTGGTGATCAAACTTTAAAGCAGAGTTTTTTATTACTTTTGGAGGACAGTGAAGTTCAAGGAAAAGTTCGTGAAATAATGTTGAAATCGATGGTTAACACGACTCTAGAAACAATAGTTGTTGAAGATTCAGTTATCAGTGACGATACTTCAATTCAAGAATTACAAGAAGAAGGCAATAATTTAGAAATTGAGGTAATAAAATTAAGAAGTGAGAATGAAGAAATGAAAGAAATAATTATAAAACTCAAGTCATTACTTGGATTGAAAGACTCTGCTTTAAATAAAAGCAACGAAGCTATCTCATCACTAAACCAAGATAAGTCAGGCTTAGAAGCTAACTTATCCACAGTCACTTTTGACCTTAATCAGAACAAACAGAGCTTGTCGGAGGTTTCTAGCAATTATAAACATTTAAAAACAGAATATGATTATATTAAAGCGAAATATGAAGAACAAGAAAAAAAAATAGCATACTACCGAGATAACTTTGAAGAAGATCTTCGAATTAAAGAAATCTATGATGCTCTTTCTACTCAAACCAAACTATCAACGGATAATATATTTACTGATTCTAGCGTAAAAGGGCTAGTTGCTTGTGGCATTCAAGAGAAATATATTTTTAACCTGTGGGATTATATTAAAGCGGAAGTGGTAAAAGGGAATAATCCAGACCAAGAACGTCTTATCCGATTGTTTGAATTGTTGTTTAAGCGCTTTAAGCTTGCTTATCCGATGTTTGAACTGCAACTAGTTAAAGCTGGGGATAAATTTGATACCCAATCTCATATTAAACACAATAAAAGTGACAATATGAGCGGTGGTATTCAAAGTGTTTTATTTCACGGTTGTATAAATACTAAAACGGGAAAAGTTCTTAAATCCTCTATTGTGGTTCTTTAAAAGTTGTTATTAGAATTAGCTGTTAAAAATTGATGGTATTAAAGCTGGTAGTTACTTAATTTTTAAAGAGGTACAGCTTTAATTAATCACTATACTCAGGGTAAGATCACGAACTTTACCTTGACTTAAAAGTATGATCTCACACTCCTTTTTTAAGGAGCATACCCATGCCTGATATTCAGCTATTTAAATATTTTGAATGTAAGCGTATAGCTAACGACACCTAGCCTTGCTTAATATTCCAAGGTAGCAGTGGCTCAAGGTTACTTGGCTGCTCTGCAATATGTTGCAAGCACGTTGAGATGTAGTCATGCACTACAAGATCATTTGCCTTTGCGGTTTCAACAAGACTATAGAGTATGGCGCTGGCATGCGCGCCATTGCAGGTATTTGAGAACAGCCAGTTTTTCCGCCCTATTACGAACGGTTTTATAGCTCGCTCTGCTCGGTTATTATCAATACTGAGCCTGCCATCATCGAGGTAACGCCTGAATTTCTCAAACTGATTTATCGCATAGGTAATTGCTTTCCCTAGCGCCATTTGGGGAGGGATTTTATCTTTGTGTTTGAGTAACCATTGATACAATTCATCAACGATTGGTTTGGCTTTTTGCTGCCTAACGGTGAATTTTTCACTGACCGATTTACCTTTGATGG